>NZ_LJIB01000022.1:0-53740 GCF_001295785.1 Rhizobium sp. AAP116 | reverse complement strand
CCCCCGCCGTTCCACGCAACACCGGTGCTCTTCGTTTGTGGCGGGAAATGGACAAATTCGCCCGATGGACGGCCTGACAGGAAGGATAGAGGCGATGTTGCAGAATCATCACATTCCGGAAAGCTGAAAGACCGTTGCACGGGGTCAAACGAAAGAAGCCCGGACAAGCCGGGCTTCGATCAATTCGATGTTGCAGAGATCAGAAGCGAACCTTGAGCGAGGTCGAGACTGCTGCGGCGAGGTCGGTGCCAAAGTCGTAGGAAACCGCACTGCCATAGGTCTCGCCATCAAGGACAACCTGGCTCGAAGACCCTGATGTCAGCAAACTGACCGCACCAGCAACGCGAAACTCTACGTTTTCCGAAGGCGCGTATGACACGCCCGTCCCGAACGTCCACGTATCCGTCTGCGCGCCAAACCCCTGTGACGTACCCCGATCCCATGTCACAGAACCGGCGACACTCCATTGGTCATTAAGCTTATGCCCGATGCCTCCCGATACGGTCCAGCCGTCGCGATATCCGAGGTCGAGAGTGGTGCGCTGCACGTTGGTCGTTGAGTTGAAAAAGCGGACCTTCTGAAGCTGGCTCCAGTCTGCCCACTTAACCGATCCGAAAGCCAGCCAGTCAGGTGCAATACCAGTCTGCACCTTGAGTTCCAATGAATCAGGCATTTGTGCAGAGCCATAGACATTCTCAACACCCTGATTGACGCCCCGAAGGTCGAGGGTTCCGGTAATGTCGTTCAGCTTCACCTGGCTATTGTAAACAAGACTTGCCCGAAGTGCGTATTCGGGGATTTCGTATGCTGCGCCAATCCGCCAACCGTAACCATCGCCTTCGAGCTCAAGTCGACCGACGCCTGTCAACGAAGCAGGAACCAGCCCACTAACCAGCCGCTCCTTGAATCCATCAACCACCTGATAGAAAGCGCCGCCAATGATCCGCAACTGACCAGCGCCCATGTCGAACTTGTAAGAGCATGTCAATCCGTAGTTGTGACTGTTGACCTTGGTCTCGGCATTGTCGTTAGCACCCGCCCAGTTCAAACCAGGCTTAGTATGCGCACCCCAGGGCTGAGAGTAATCGGCCAAGCAGTCGACGCCTTCGGTCAGCGTTGCTTTGAAGCCGACCCGCGGAACGAAATAGCTTTCCGTTTCATCAACACTCGAAGGTCGGGTATTTAGGTCGCCATCAGCAGCTACTCTATCAACTGCATTGTTAAGGCTCCTATCAGGCGCCACATATGTCACGCCACTCTCGAACACATACTGGCCCGGATCGAACAGAAGGTCGATGTTGTAACCGCCACGTTCAAGACCGCCTGCCTGCGCGCCTCCCACGAATGCGCATGCTGCGATCAGCCCGAGGGCCGTTGTCTTCATCAAATGGTTCGCCATGTCTCTCCCCAATTCAGGCAAAACTGTGATTGGCATACTAGACATGTGGGAGAGGATGGCAATCCGGTGACGGCCATCACAGGATTGTTCCCTCACCCAAATTTTTACGTAACGATCCTTACGCGCACGTCAAAACACCCGAGCCGTGGACAAAATTTCTCAAATACCGTCCAAAAATCCTGATCTGTGAGAAAAAAATTTTACACACAACACCATGCGTTGCGCGTGCGCCACAGTATTGCCGATCATCACCTTGGTCGAATTTTATGCATCTCGCCCGACCCAGGCAGGCAATGAGGACCTTGGCAACGAGATAACGCTCAGAATCAATATGAAATAGAGCAAAACACCCTTTTCAGCATGGTGCAGCGCAAAAAAGAAAAGGCCGGATGCAAGATCCGGCCTTTAGAATTTCATTCCTGAAGCTTTTGCAGATCAACCTGCCTCGATAACCCGCGAAAGCGCGGTCAGGAGGCTCGCCTTCTGCACTTCAAGCTCCTGCTGGCGTTCGCGCTCGGCAGCCACCACCTCCGGATTGGCATTGGCGACGAACTTCTCGTTGCCCAGCTTTCCGGCGATGCGGCCCAGTTCCTGGTCCACCTTGGCGATTGCCTTTTCGATTCGGGCCTTTTCGGCAGAGAGATCGATCAAGGCCCCCAGCGGCAGGCAGGCGGTTGCCTCACCGACGACGATCTGGGCAGCGCCCTTCGGTGCGACATCGGCAACGGTAATCGCCTCGACACGGGCGAGACGCTTGATCGCCGCATCATGACGGATCAACCGCTCCTGGGTCACGCCATTGGCGCCGACGACGACGAGCGGGGCTGTCGCGCCCGGCGGCACATTCATTTCCGAACGGGCAGAGCGGATACCGGTGACCAGATCGATCAGCCAGTTGATGTCAGCTGCCGAATTCTCATCGGAGAATTCCGGCGTCGGCCAGTCGGCGTGGCAGAGTAGCGTATCGCGGGACACACCCTCGCCTGCCGTATGGGCCCAGAGCTCTTCCGTCATGAAGGGCATGAAGGGATGCAAGAGCTTGTAGATCTGCTCAAGCACAAAGGCCGCGCAGGCCTGCGCTTCCTTCTTGGCGCTTTCGTCCTCGCCCATGAATACGGGCTTGAGCAATTCCAGATACCAGTCGCAGAACTGGTTCCAGACGAAGCGATAGAGGCTGCCGGCGGCGTCGTTGAAACGATAGTTCTCGATCGCCTCTGTCACCTCGGCTTCCGTGCGGGCAAGCTCGGTGAGGATCCAGCGGTTGATGGCGAGCGAGGTTGTCTCCGGCAGGAATGCCGGATCGGCCTTCACGCCGTTCATTTCGGCAAAACGCGTGGCGTTCCACAGCTTGGTGCCGAAGTTGCGGTAGCCAGCAATACGTGCCGGGTCGAGCTTCACGTCGCGACCCTGCGCTGCCATGATCGCGAGGGTGAAGCGCAGCGCGTCGGCACCGTATTCGTCGATCAGCTCCAGCGGGTCGATGACGTTGCCCTTGGACTTCGACATCTTCTGGCCGTTCTTGTCGCGAACCAGCGCATGCACATAGACCGTGTGGAAGGGCTCGACCGGCTTGCCGTCCTCGTCCTTCATGAAGTGCAGGCCCATCATCATCATCCGGGCGACCCAGAAGAAGATGATGTCGAAGCCGGTGACGAGAACGTCGGTCTGGTAGTATTTCGCCAGCTCCGGCGTCTCGTCTGGCCAGCCGAGTGTCGAGAAGGGCCAGAGCGCCGACGAGAACCAGGTGTCAAGCACATCCTCGTCGCGGGTCAGGATCTCGCCGGGCTGGAAGTTCTCGAGCTTCTCCTCGACCCAGGCCTTCCAGGGACCTTCATGGGCGATGTAGTGCTGGATCGCCGAATGCAGCGCCTCTTCCTCGGTCTTCTCGACGAAGACCTGACCGTCGGGACCATACCAGGCAGGGATCTGGTGACCCCACCAGAGCTGGCGGGAAATACACCAGGGCTCGATGTTCTCCATCCACTCGAAGTAGGTCTTTTCCCAGTTCTTCGGCACGAAGTTGGTGCGGCCTTCGCGCACGGAGGCAATCGCCGGCTCGGCCAGCGTCTTTGCGTCAGCAAACCACTGGTCGGTCAGCATCGGCTCGATGACGACGCCGGAACGGTCGCCGAAGGGCTGCATGATCTTCTTGTTCTCGACGAAGGGAATGTCGTTGCCTTCGGCGTCTTTCACCGTGACGGCGAGACCTTCCGCATTGATCGTCTCAACGATGCGTTTGCGGGCTTCGTAACGGTCGAGGCCGCGATATTCTTCGGGGACCAGATTGATATCGTCAACCTCGGTCTCGTTCGGCAGTTCGCCTGATTTGGCGATGTCGAGGGCACGCGCGGCGTAGACGGCATAATCCTCGCCATCGGCGCGCATCTTCGCCTGGGTATCCATCAAGCGGTAGAGCGGGATCTTGTTGCGGCGGGCGACCTGGTAGTCGTTGAAGTCATGCGCGCCGGTAATCTTCACCGCACCTGAGCCAAACTTCGGATCCGGATATTCGTCGGTGATGATCGGGATCAGACGGCGATGCTCCTTGGGTCCAACAGGGATCTCGCAGAGCTTGCCGACGATCGCCGCGTAACGCTCATCCGAGGGATGGACGGCCACCGCGCCATCGCCGAGCATGGTCTCAGGCCGCGTCGTTGCGATCGCGATATAGTCGCGCTCCTCCTGGAAGGTGACGTTGCCGTCCTCATCCTTCTCGACATAGGTATAGGTTTCCCCACCGGCCAGCGGATACTTGAAGTGCCACATATGGCCTTCAACTTCCTTGTTCTCGACCTCGAGGTCGGAAATCGCGGTCTCGAACTTCGGATCCCAATTGACCAGCCGCTTGCCGCGATAGATCAGGCCCTCTTTATAAAGCGAAACGAAAACTTCGAGGACTGCGGCCGACAGACCCTCATCCATGGTGAAGCGCTCGCGCGACCAGTCACAGGAGGCGCCGAGGCGCTTCAGCTGGTTGAAGATCAACCCGCCCGATTCTTCCTTCCATTCCCAGACCTTCTCGATAAAGGCCTCACGGCCCATGTCACGGCGCGAAAGGTTCTGGCCGTTTTCAGCAAGCTTGCGCTCGACGACCATCTGGGTCGCAATGCCGGCATGGTCCATGCCCGGCTGCCACAGCACATCCTTGCCGCGCATGCGCTCGAAGCGGACCATGATGTCCTGCAGCGTGTTGTTCAGCGCGTGACCCATGTGCAGCGAACCGGTGACGTTCGGCGGCGGGATCACGATGGTGAAGGTGTCCTCGCCCGGCTTCGCGTTGGCGCCAGCACGAAACGCATCGGCGTCTTCCCATGCTTTCGCGATTTTCGGTTCGACGGCGGCTGAATCATAGGTCTTTTCGAGCATTTTCCGACCGGATTTTCGAGTTCTGGATGTGGCTTGGTAAATAGGACTGACAAAACCAAGTCAATAAAAAAGGCCGCTCTTGCGAGCGGCCCATGATCCCCAAAGGGAGTTCAATCAGCGTCGCGGGCCGCGGGCGACGCGTTCGATTTCCTCGCGCACGAGGCGCTCCACCAGCGTCGGCAGATTGTCGTCCAGCCAGTCCTTGAGCATCGGACGCAGCATCTCCTCGGCAACCTCGTCGAGTGAACGGCGCTCGCTGCCGTCAAAGGCGGCCGCTAGTTCGGAGAAGGAGCGCGAAACCTGCTCGACGGTTGCGGCGGAAACAAGGGCGGTCGGATCCCGTACCTCGTTTTCCGTCTTCTGATGCATATCGGTGGCCGCGGACGTCGCCTGCATGTCCACCTCGAACGATGGCTCTGCCAGCTCCGTGGCGGGTTCCAGGAATGTCGGCTCCCTGCGTTCAGCGCGAACCTCAACATGGGCCATGCGCGCGATCGGCGACGGTTCTGCGGGGCGCTCGGCTTCCCGTTCGGCACGCGGCACTGGTGCCTGAGCCGGTTCGGCGGCGATCGTCGGGCGCAGCTGCTGGTCGCGCATCTCGGAGAGACGAGTCGACATGACAGGCGCCCTATGCTGCGCCTCGTCGGCAGAAATTTCGCTGTCGCGACGTGGCTGCGAGACCGTCACATGGGCAGTCGTGTTGGACAATTGCGGCGGGCTCGGACGTTCGGTGCGTTCGGAGGCGGATCGTACACGGGCGGCGAGATCGGCAAGCGACACGCTCTTGGGTGCTTCCGGAGCCTGTTCGAGGACCGGCTCGCGACGCGGCTCGACTTCGGCGCGCTCCATGTCCCGCTGCGGAAACAGGGGGAAAGCGGAACCGGCATCGTTGGCCGGGACGAATTCGCCGCCATCATAGCCCATGTCCTCGTCGCTCTCGCCCTGATCGTCGGTCAGCGACGCTGCATCCTGCGTCAGGCTTCCACCGTTCACGGGATCATTGCTCTCGATGATCCGGCGGATGGATGCCAGGATCTCTTCCATGGACGGTTCACGCGCTACGCTTGGCTGAGCCATACTAATCCCCGTTGTCCTCAGAAATTCTCGGTCGGGACATAAGCACCCACACCGATTCGCGCTCACCCTAGGATACGCGCCTCTCGAAAAAAATCACGTGCGCAGAATGAATTGCGGTGATGCACAGCTTTGTTGCGCACCAACGAAAAGGCCCGCACGTGGCAGGCCTCAAACGCACTCGTTGAACGTCGAGCTTCAGAAGACGAATTCGGCTGCCTTACGGAAACCGGGCAACGGCTTCACGGCGGCATTGAAATATTCGGTGTGGGAGGTGATGCCGCCGTTCTTGACATAGAGGCGGGCGCGGGCCGCATTGCCATAACCGACGACGGCGACAAGACGACCACCCTCGCGCAGCTGCGCCAGCAGGGCTTCCGACAGCTCCTCGACGGCACCGTTGACGAAGATGACATCATAGGGTGCTTCGGCGGCATAGCCGTCCTCCAGCTTGGCGGAGACCACGGCGACATTGTCATAACCGAGTTCGGAGAGCGTTTCGGTCGACCGGGCCACAAGCGCCTCGTCACTCTCGGTCGCCACGACGGAACCGGCGAGCAGCGACAGAAGTGCTGCTGCATAACCGGCGCCACAGCCGATCTCGAGCACCAGGTCATCCTTGGTGATGGCGGCCAGCTGCAGAAGCTTGGCGAGCGGCGACGGCTCCATGATGTAGCGAGCCGGATTGCCATTGGCGGCGGGCGCCACCTGCATATCCTCGTCGATATAGGCGAGCGGCTTCAGCTCGGCTGCAACGAAGGCTTCGCGCGGCACCGAAAGGAAGGCGGTCAGCACGGAATGGGACGTGACGTCCGTCGTCCTGATCTGGTTGTCCACCATCTTGGTGCGTGCTGCTACGTAATCCATCATTTCATTCGCGCCCCGTGTCGACCGGCCATAGCGGCTTATTCCACCCGTGTCTTTAATTGCAGGGCGAGGCGCTTTCAAGCCGGTCTTCTTCTCGCACACGAGAATATCGCGGTCGCGAAGTGACGCAGTCGCTCTTGCGGAACGCGCAATGACCACATCGCCGATGCCGCCGGGATAAGGTCGATTGTATCTATGGAGAGAGTTCGGATGGAGGCCTCGCCCGGAATTGAACCGGGGTACAAGGATTTGCAGTCCTCTGCGTCACCACTCCGCCACGAGGCCATCCGAGTAGAAAAGTGCGTGTGGTGGCGGGGATTTAGACGCGTTCCAGAGAATCCGCAAGACCCATTTTCTGAAATTCGTCCTTTTAATTTTCTGAAATTATGTTTCTGGTTAGTTCTGTCTTCGATAACAAATGGATGGGACCTTCGCCGGCATGAAAGCTATCAATGCGGCACTGCTAGGTGCGCTCGGAGGCGCGGTTACCGTGGCTGCTGTTGTCTATATTGTTGATCCAGCCGGCTCCCTGACCTTTCCCTTCACTGTAGCAGACGTAGCCACTCTGGTTTCCGGTTTCGGCGGAGCAATCGCTGGCGCTATCGTTGCAGCAAAAGTTTCAATCCACTTGGCCGAGCAGGCGTCAATCGAAAACGCTCGACGGGAGGAAGAGGCGCGTTTAGCGCTTAGCCACAGTCAGACTTTGTCAGTGCTGCTTAAGATTGAGGAGATCCTGAACGGGCTGTACACTCAGAAGATGTACTTTTGGGAATGCTTCAGAACAGCGAACGAGCGGAAGCAGATCCACTTGCCGTTGTGGGCAATAGTCCGCCAACAGGCTGGAGGCGCCACTCAGACGCCGACATTCAGTGCTGAAGACTTCGTCCCACTGATGATCGCGAAGAAGAGCGAACTAATTCAAGAATGCAGACTCATCGAACGCCGATATGCAGTCATCGAGAAAAGCTTAGAGATCTATGGGTCGAAGCGCGAGTCTTTGCAAGAACTCCTCGAGGCCCACTCGGAGGCGACAAGTGAGAGCCAGATCCTGACGACAATTGCTGATGAAGAAGTCGCCCGGCGGGCCCAGATCCAGATAAATGCATTGCAGTTCTTGATAACCGACATCTACACAAAAATTAAAATTGACCTGGCTCATGCACAGACGCTGGCTGACGAACTGTCCGAGGCCGTAAGTCAAATTTTGGGCGAAAGAGCGCTGATAAATCTGCGACGCGTTGACGACGATACGACTGCCTGACGGTAGCCCGGAGAGATTTTAAGTCTCTTGCGGCCGGCAGTGTCCTTGCGTCCGCACGCGGATCACTTCACGCCCTCACGCGGAATGCGTCGGCCAGCGACGACGATCGAGCAGACGTGTTGCGGCCATGGTGCTGGCGGCTTCGGCCAGGCGTCCGGGATCGGTCATGCCCGATGTATAAAGCCGGATCACCGCCTTGCCCACCGCTTCGCGATGGCCGTCATCGGAATAAGCGGGCTGTGCCGGTTCGGCCGCCCGCATCGCGTGATCGATAATGTGAAAATCTCTTGGCGTCAGAATCAAGGAACTCTCCGCCTGGATTAATATGTTCATGTCGTATGACCTTTCCGGGAACCAGACGGCGAGCGCCGCGTTCGGTATCCCCGATTGAGTCCGCCCAGGGTATCGGGTTGGAACCATCAGGTCATTTCACTATGACATGTGCCGCGTTGTGGGCGTCAGCCCCCGCTGCCGGGGCGTGACGCGTCCTTGCGGCGACTCCACCAGACGGTCAAACGCCGACGACGGCGTCGAACGGCCGGCAGGTCATGAGAGAGAACGATCAGGCCAAGCGGCACCATCCAGAAGCCCAGGATCGGCAGGAAGCCCAGAAAGCCACCGCCGACGAGTGCCGTTCCCGTCACGATTCGACCGGCCTTGGAGCGCGGAACGGGGATCTCCAGCCTGCCGAGGACAAGGCGCCCTCGCTGTTGGTCGAGCCGATACCGACGTTCTGGCATTCACGAGACTCCCTGCGTTTCAGCGGTTTTGGGCCCCCTTCCCACGGCCCTCCAGATGGTGAGCCCACAAATAAAAACAAGACGATGACATTTTTTTTGAAAAACCGCTTGGCAAACGGAGCGAGCATCAGTATTACCCCGCTCACACCGCGGCAAGCGGCTGTTCCCTGGTAGCTCAGCGGTAGAGCATTCGACTGTTAATCGACAGGTCGCCGGTTCGAATCCGGCCCGGGGAGCCATCTAATTTCAAAGCCCGCGCCTCACAAAGGCAGCGGGCTTTTTGATTCAATGCGCGTTGCCGGCCCACAAGATCCAATGTGGACTTTCCGGCAATGGTTCCGAAACCCCCTCTTCACCTTTCGCTGCTATTTCCCTCCTCGTACGGAAAAGAATGCAAGGAGGACGGCCGATGTGGCTTGAGCTTCACGATGGGGACGGCTTTCCCTTCTACGTCAACATGGACAATGTGGTGGATTTCCGCTGGTACGAGCGGGAAGGCTATACATGCCTGCTGACCACCGCCCCGGTCGCAGAAAAGCTGCATCGCCTCTATGTCCGCGAAAACGCCCAGGAAATCATGGCCATGCTTCGGGCCGAACAGGCCCGGCGCATACCTGCACGCTCCGCCGCCTGACAGGTCAGCATGCGGGCGCATGCCAGAGTGTGAGATTCGTGACAGCGGCGTGATCTTGTCGCGGTAACCCTTCGTATGGCTTTGAAAGCCAACGAAGAAGAACAACGCATGCCGCAATCCGCCAAAACGCTCATCCTCTGGTTCCGCAAGGATCTCAGGATCTCCGACCACGCCGCGCTCGCAACCGCGGCGGATGAGGGGTTTCGCATCGTACCTCTTTATATAAGGGAGCCAGAGCACGCCGGCACCGGACCGCTCGGCGCGGCGCAAGCCTGGTGGCTGCATCACTCGCTCGAAGCCTTCGGGGAATCGCTGGCAAGGCTCGGCTCCAATCTGATCCTGCGCAGCGGCGCCGCAGACGCCGTGCTCGCCGATCTCATCACAGAAACCGGCGCTTCGGCCGTCTTCTGGAATCGTCGTTATGATCCCTCAGGCATTGCTGTCGACAAGGCGTTGAAGGCAAAACTAATCGCTGATGGCATCGACGTGCGCACCTTTGCCGGCCAGATCCTGCACGAGCCGACCAAGCTCAAGACCGGCGCCGGCGGCCATTTTCGCGTCTATACGCCCTTCTGGAAGGCGCTGGACGGGTCCGGCGAGCCGCCCGAGCCGATCCCCGCCCCGAACTCGCTCACCGCGCCTGACCATTGGCCGAAGAGCGAGACGCTTTCGGACTGGAAACTGCTGCCGACCAGGCCGAACTGGGCGAAAGGCTTTGAAAGCGAATGGCAGCCCGGCGAAGACGGCGCAAGCAAGCGCCTCGCCGCTTTCATCGCATCCGGCCTCAAGGGCTATCGCACCCGCCGCGATTTTCCCGGTGAAGCGCATGTCTCGATGCTCTCGCCGCACTTAGCGCTGGGCGAAATTTCGCCCGCGTCCGTCTGGCACGCAACGCGCGGGCTGCCGGACGCCTATTCGAGTGAGGACTATATCCACTTCCGCAAGGAGCTCGTCTGGCGCGATTTTTCCTATCATCTGCTCTTCCATTTTCCCGATCTCGCGACCAAAAACTGGAACGCCAAGTTCGACGTCTTCCCCTGGCGCGACGCGCCGGATCTGCTCGAAAAGTGGCAGCGCGGCCAGACCGGCTACCCGATCGTCGATGCCGGCATGCGCCAGCTCTGGCAGACGGGCTTCATGCACAACCGCGTGCGCATGATTGTCGCCTCCTTCCTGATCAAGGACCTTTTGATCGACTGGCGCGAAGGCGAACGCTGGTTCCGCGACACGCTTGTCGATGCCGACCCGGCCTCGAATGCAGCCAGTTGGCAATGGGTCGCCGGCTCCGGCGCCGATGCCGCTCCCTTTTTCCGCATCTTCAACCCCACCAGCCAGGGCGAGAAATTCGATCCCGAAGGGGCTTACATCCGTCGCTTCGTACCGGAGCTGAGAGGCATGTCGAACAAGTTCATCCACAAGCCATCGGAGGCGCCCTTCGCGATGCTGAAGGAAGCAGGCGTGAGCCTCGGCAAGACCTATCCGCTGCCGATCGTCGATCACGGCAAGGCAAGGGATGCGGCGATGGCGGCGTTTCAGGGGTTGAGGGGGGAGTGATGCGGCCACGCCGAGTTGTGCAAATCAACGGGCGCCCTGCAAAAAGAGAGCAAGAGTTGCTTCTTGTACGCGATCAAGTACAATAAAGAGATGAGAACGACATCCTACAGCGACCTGCGCAAGAACCTGGCCTCTCTGCTCGACAGCGTGACTGAGGACCGGACGCCTGTGCTGATCACCCGTGATCGCGGCAAGCCCGCTGCCGTTCTGATGTCGGTGGAGGATTTTGCGTCCTATGAGGAAACGCAGCATCTCCTAAAGAGCCCCCGCAACGCCGAACGCCTGCTTGAAGCG
Source organism: Rhizobium sp. AAP116 (assembly GCF_001295785.1). NCBI lineage: Bacteria > Pseudomonadati > Pseudomonadota > Alphaproteobacteria > Hyphomicrobiales > Rhizobiaceae > Rhizobium > Rhizobium sp. AAP116. The sequence continues at coordinate 42,551 of NZ_LJIB01000022.1, read as the reverse complement.
GTGCGGGACCTCGATGAAGGCAAGGGCGAGGCGCGCGAGCTCTCGGAGTGAAGCTCATCTTCCATGCGCGTGCCTGGGAGGACTACCTGTATTGGCAGTCTACCGATCCGAAGATGCTGGCGCGCGTCAATCAATTGATCAAGGACAGCAGCCGATCACCCTTTCATGGCATCGGCAAACCGGAGCCGCTGCGGGGCGAGTTGCGCGGCTGGTGGTCGCGGCGGATCGATCAGGAGCATCGGCTCGTCTATCGTCCGACGGAAGACGGGCTCCTGATCGCGCAGTGCCGCCATCACTACTGATCGACTTTGGGAAGGACCCTAGTGGCCAGTTCGACGGCCAGCAAACTCAGCCCCCGCACTGGACCTTGATCCATCTCTCCGCTAAAATGACCATACATAGTCATTTTAGGAGATCCACATGTCGAGCATGAGTGTTGCCGATGCCAAGGCAGGATTCGCCAGCCTCGTCGATGATGCCGCCAACGGCGAATTCGTTACGATTACCCGTCACGGGAAGCCTGCCGCCATGTTGGTCAGCGTCGAGGCCGGAGAGGCGGCGAAACGGGCGATGTCGAAGCCGAGACCGAATTTCGGAGAGTTCCTGATGTCTTATCCCGGCCCCGCCGATCTAGTCCGCAATCCATCCCCCATGCGGGACGTCGAGCTTGAATAACGGCTTCCTCATCGACACCAACATCATCTCGCTCTTTTCGCCCGACCGGAAGCAGGCGCCATCCGAGGCGATGCGTATGTGGTTTCGAAATGAAGGCGAAGTCCTTTATGTGTCGGCCATCACGCTGGCGGAGATCGAGAAGGTCCTGCGCAAATTGCATCGTCGCGGCGGCTTCGAGCGGTCGCAGCGCTTAAGCGACTGGCTCGATACGATCACTGAAACCTTCGGCGACCGAATCTTGCCCGTCGACCCCATCGTTGCCCGGATCGCCGGCGGGCTCGACGATGTCGCTACCGCGAGCGGCGCGCATCCCAGGTTCGCCGACATCCTGATTGCCGCCACAGCAAAGGCTTACGGGCTGACAGTGATTACCGCCACTCTGAAGCACTTCATGCCTCTTGGCGTGGCCTGTGATTTTCCAGAAGCCCTCAGATCCTAGTCCCGAACGCATTTTCCCTCTCTCCGCCGCCACGCGAAAAGCCATTCCTTGCCTTTGCCTGCCCTCGGGCGGAAAAGACCTGTCCACGTTTCGCGCTGACCGCTGCCCCGCAGAATCTTGCCCAGAAGGACAAAATTGCGCGGCATACCGGTTTTCTTCCCCGCGCATTTGGTTCTAGTGTCCGCGTCAGACAAAAAAGGCAGGCATCATGGCATTTCACCCCTCCGTGCTCGAGGCGATCGGCAATACGCCCCTCATCCGGCTGAAAGGCGCCTCGCAGGCGACCGGCTGCACCATTCTCGGCAAGGCCGAATTCCTCAATCCCGGCCAGTCGGTCAAGGATCGCGCGGCGCTGTTCATCATCCGTGATGCCGAGCGGCGCGGGCTGCTGCGCCCCGGCGGCGTGATCGTCGAGGGCACGGCCGGCAATACCGGCATCGGGTTGACGCTGGTTGCCAAGGCGCTTGGCTACCGCACCGTGATCGTCATCCCGGAAACCCAGAGCCAGGAGAAGAAGGACGCGCTGAAGCTGCTCGGCGCCGAGCTCGTTGAAGTGCCGGCGGTGCCGTACAAGAACCCGAACAACTATGTGAAGATCTCCGGCCGTCTCGCCGCCCAGCTAGCGAAGAGCGAGCCCAACGGTGCGATCTGGGCGAACCAGTTCGACAACACCGTCAACCGTGACGCCCATGTAGAGACGACGGCGAAAGAGATCTATGTGCAGACCGGCGGCGCCGTCGATGGCTTCATCTGCGCGGTAGGCTCAGGCGGCACGCTCGCCGGCACCGGCATCGGTCTTCGCAACATGAAACCATCCGTCAAGATCGGCCTTGCCGATCCGGAGGGTGCTGCGCTCTTTGAGTATTACAAGAACGGCGAGCTCAAGTCCTCGGGATCCTCGATCACCGAGGGCATTGGCCAGGGCCGCATCACCGCGAACCTCGAAGGTTTTGCGCCTGACTTCGCCTATCAGATCCCCGATTCCGAAGCGCTCGACATTGTCTTCGACATCGTCGAGAACGAGGGCATCTGCCTCGGCGGCTCGTCAGGCATCAACATTGCGGGTGCCATGCGTCTGGCTCGCGAACTCGGCCCCGGCCACACGATCGTGACGATCCTCTGCGACTACGGCAACCGCTATCAGTCGAAGCTCTACAACCCGGATTTCCTGCGTTCGAAGGGCCTGCCGGTTCCGGCCTGGCTGGAAAAGCGCCCCGCCTTCGACCTGCCCTTCGAAACTGCCTGATTGTTATTGAAAGCATAGCTATGACCACCATCGCCCTCTACCGCGACGATTTCTATCTCTCGACGGCGGAAGCGGTGGTCACGGCCGTGCATGAAGACGGCGCGGTCGAACTCGACCAGACCTGTTTCTATGCGGCCTCCGGCGGGCAACCGGGCGATACCGGTTTCCTGGAGCGGGAGGATGGCAGCCACATCCAGCTTGCCGAGACGCGCCACGGCGCCAGCAAGGATATCATTTTGCACCGCCCTCTCGACGGCGAACCTCTGCCCGCAGTCGGCGAAAAGCTCGTGCTGCATGTCGACTGGGCGCGCCGCTACAAGCTGATGCGCATGCACACAGCCTGCCACCTGCTCTCCGTCGTCTGCTCCTATCCGATCACGGGTGCGGCCGTCGGCGAAGAGGAAAGCCGGGTGGATTTCGACATGTCAGAGACGATCGACAAGGACCAGGTGACGGCAGACCTGATGAAGCTCGTCGGCGAAAATCACCCCGTTTATCTCCAGTGGATCACCGACGAGGAGCTCGCGGCCAACCCCGGCATCGTCAAGTCGAAGAATGTCCGCCCGCCTGTCGGCCTTGGTCGGGTGTCTTTGGTCTGTATCGGCGAGCATTCCGCCGTTGACAGTCAGCCCTGCGGGGGCACACATGTTTCCGAGACCCAGGAGGTCGGTGCGATTCATATCGCCAAGATCGAAAAGAAGGGCAAGGAGAACCGCCGGTTCCGCATTCGCTTTGGAGCCCCGGAGACCTAAGCCATAGGAACTTACGGGAGAAGTGCATGTCCGGTGAAAGAAGCCGTTTCGTCGTTTCGGCGGATTGGGTGGAAAAGAACCTCGGGTCTCCCGGCTTCAAGCTCGTCGATGCCTCCTGGTATCTGCCGGCTCATAACCGCAACGGCGCCGTGGAATATGCCTCCGGCCACATTCCAGGTGCGGTCTTCTTTGATCAGGACGTGATTGCCGACACCACCACCGGCCTGCCCCATTCCCTGCCGTCGCCCTCCTTTTTTGCCCAGGCCGTCGGCCAGCTCGGTATTTCCGCCGAGGATACGATCGTCGTTTATGATGGTCCCGGCTTCTTTTCGGCGCCGCGTGTCTGGTGGATGTTCCGTGTCATGGGCGCGCGGCGCGTCTACGTGCTTGAAGGCGGCATCGATGGCTGGAAGGCGGAAGAGCGAAAGCTTGAAACCGACCTGCCGGAACCGGCACCTGTTACCTTCGAGGCGCAGTTCGACCGCTCGAGACTCACCTCCTTCGACCAGATGTCGGCGATTTCAGACGAGGGCGACAAGCAGATTGCCGACGCCCGTCCGGCCGGCCGCTTCACCGGCGAAGAGCCCGAACCCCGCGAAGGCATGCGCTCCGGCCACATCCCCGGGGCACGCAGCGTGCCTGCATCATCGCTGTCGGAAAACGGCCGCTTGAAGGATCTCGCCACCCTGCGCTCGATCTTCACCAGTGCCGGTATCGATCTCAACAATCCGGTTGTGACGTCCTGCGGCTCAGGTGTGACGGCAGCCGTCGTGACGCTGGCGCTCGAAAGCCTGGGGCATACCGACAATTCGCTCTATGACGGCTCCTGGTCGGAATGGGGGTCGAAGACCGATACGCCTGTCGTCACCGGCGACGCTTCATCGCTCAGCTCGAAGACGTCGGGGCCGCTGACCGCCCATGTCACGCGGCTCGAAATGACGGCCCCGCCGAAATCCAGCCTTCCGGTGCCGGTCAACATTCAGACGGCAATCATGCGCACGCATGAAATCCCGCTTTCCTTCTACCGCTTCCTGCACCGCCAGGTTGGTGCACGCTGGCACTGGTATGAGCGCCTGCGTTTGCCCGACGAGCAGCTGAAGGCGATCATCCACGCACAGAAGGTGTCGATTTCGGTTCTCTATGTGAACGGCGCGCCGGCCGGCTTCTACGAGCTCTCCCAGGAAAGCGACGATCTCGTCGAGCTCTCCTATTTCGGCCTCTTCGAACATGCGCTGGGGCTCGGCATCGGCAAGTGGTTCCTGCTCCAGTGTCTCTATGCCGCATGGGCGAGCAATCCGAAGACAGTCACCGTCACCACCAATTCGCTCGACCATCCGCGCGCGCTGCAGCTCTACCAGCAGTTTGGCTTCTCGCCCGTCGGCACCTATGACGCCCTGGTCGATCCCCTGACCGATCAGGAGCTGTTGGCGCTCATCAAGCGCGACGGCTGACGCCGCCGTCGCTCATTCCTTCCTCTTCAGCTTGACGGACGTCGCCTCATCGCCGGAACCGGTCGTGTCGTCGTCGCTCGAGGTGTCCTCCGAGCCCTGATTCTCGAACCAGTTGGCGATGAGACCGGCATGGAAGGCGGCCATCTCGTAGCAGTAGGTGATTTCGCGCGCCTCTGGATCCCAGAAGGCATTCTCAACGCCACAGGCCGTGCCGGTGATCTTGATGCCGTCCTTCAGATTGTAGCCCTCGCCGAAGACGGTGGCGATCGTCTCCAGAGCGCCAGCGCTCTTCAGCAGATCGGCAAAAGCCTGCAGATCCGCGTCACCCGCCGGTTCGTAGCGGACGTCGAAGCGGGTCTTGGCGCCTTCCTTCATGTTGGCAGCGAGCAGGCTCATCCAGCTGTCGCGCGCCTTCTCGTATTCGAAGAGGCATTCCTCGCGACGATCCTCGGGAAATTCGAGCGAGTCGGCAAACTCATCGAAGAACTCCGCATTCGCCCCGGTCATCATGCAGACGATCGAATAGGCACGCTGGCGATCCAGGCCATGGGTGCCCATGAAGTCATCTTCCTGCGGACCATCCTCATTGGCTTCATCGAGCAGGAACCAGCCATCGGCGGCATCCTGCATGGTCGTGTAGAGATCCTCGTCCTCGGCGCCGAGCAATAGCACAGAGGAGAGCGCATCGACCGCGTCCTCCTCGCGTCCGAGCACCGGCAGATTGAACTCGGAGACCAGCATGTGGCCGGCCTCGTGGAAGAGGATGAAGATGGCATTGTTGACGACGAATTGCTGGCCTTCCTCCACCTGTTCGGCAGTCAAATCTTCTGCCTGAACACGCGTGGTTGGCTGGAAAAGCCATGCTGCAGCGAAGGCCAGCATGACTGTTGTGACGGACTTGAGCGACAGCATATGAGAGACCCCGAACCCCTAATACCTCGCCCATTCTCTACAGCAGAGATGCGGCGAGAGAGAAGCACCATTTCTGACCGCACGAACGCACGCAGGAATCGGGTGGCCGCAGATGCCTCAGTGACAGAAGCTAGCCTATCTCAACTGTCGACATGAGGCTTCCATGATGTCCGATCTCCGTTTTCTCGCCATGCCTTCGCAACAGGCCGCAGCCTATCGTCAGGGGGCCCCCGACGCCTATGGGCTCGCGCCCGAGCGTCGCATCTCCCCCGGCGGTTATCCCTGCCGCCATTGCCTAGGCGTCATTGCCGAAGGTGAGGCCTATCTGACGCTCGCCTATCGCCCTTTTCCGACGCTCCAGCCCTATGCCGAGACCGGGCCGGTCTTCCTGCATGCCGATGCCTGCCCGGGCTATGAAGCGAGCGACGTCCTGCCGCCGATGCTGGAAAGCCCCGACTACATCGTGCGCGGCTATGGCGCGGACGACCGGATCGTCTACGGCAGCGGTAGCGTGGTCCAGACAGAGGCCATCATCGCTCGGGCGCAGGAACTTCTCGCCAGTCCAGGGATCGCCTATCTGCATGTCCGATCGGCACGCAATAACTGCTATCAATGCCGGATCGAGCGCGGCGACACGGCAGTGAGCGACAGCCGGAGACAAGCATGACTACCGCCCGCCCCTCCATGACCGCCACCGAATGGGGCCTGCTGCTCTTGCTTTCCGTCATCTGGGGCGGATCCTTCTTCTTCACCGGTGTTGCCGTTCGCGAATTGCCGCCGCTCACGATCGTCGCAGCGCGCGTTGGTCTTGCTGCCCTTGCCCTGCACGCCGTGGTGCGCCTCTCCGGAAAACACACGCCGACTTCACCGAAGATCTGGCTCGGCTTTCTCGGCATGGGGCTTCTCAACAACATCCTGCCTTTCAGCCTGATCGTCTGGGCGCAGACCCATATCGAAAGCGGCCTCGCCTCGATCCTGAATGCCACGACGCCCCTGTTCGGCGTGGTTGTGGCGCATCTGCTGACGAGCGACGAGAAGATGACGGGTAACCGCCTCTCAGGCGTGCTTGTGGGCTTTGCCGGCGTTGCCGTGATGATCGGCTCATCTTCGCTGTCCCAACTTGGACAGGATCTGCTCGCACAGATCGCCATCCTCTGCGCCGCTCTCTCCTACGCTTTCGCAGGCGTGTATGGCCGTCGGTTTCGGCTCTGGGGGCTCAGCCCGATGGTCACCGCCTGCGGCCAGCTCACGGCGTCGAGCGTCGTCATGCTGATCTTCGCCATGGCTTTCGATCACCCTTGGACCCTTCCGGCTCCAAGTGCTGCCACCATCGCCGCCGTGATCGCCATCGCGCTCATCTCGACTGCGCTTGCCTATGTCATCTTCTTTCGCATTCTGGCGAGCGCCGGCGCCACCAATATCATGCTGGTGACCTTCCTGATCCCAGTCAGCGCCATCATGCTCGGCGCCGTCTTTCTGGGTGAACGCCTTGATCCGGAGGATTTTACCGGCATGGCGATCATCCTTCTCGGCCTCGCCCTGATCGACGGTCGGGCATGGCCTCGTGTGCGACGCATCGCGACCCATGCTCTTGATCGCAGCGGGCGGGGCTGAAGCAACGGCCTTTCGTCTCTGAGGAACCCCGGTCACTGGCGCTGCGTTCCGTCCGCTTGTCTACAGAGAACGGAGCCCTTGATGCAGCCCACCCCGCCAATCCGCTACCATGCCGACCTCGAAAGTCCCTCCGCCGACGAAAAGGAGGCGATCGAGGATATCAAGGAGAGCATGCTCTACATCATCGAGAAGACACACGAGGATCTTGGCCATGCGCAGCGCAGCGTACATGCCAAGAGCCACGCCCTGCTCGAAGCCTCTGTCACCGTCCATCCGGATCTTTCGGCCGAACTGCGGCAGGGGATCTTCGCCGAACCGGGTCGGACCTATCCGGCGATCATCCGCATATCCACCATCCCTGGCGATCCCTTGCGCGACAGTGTTTCACTGCCGCGCGGTTTCGCCATCAAGCTCTTCGACGTCGAGGGCACGCGGTTGCCAGGCAGCGAAGGCGATCTCACGCAGGATTTCCTCTTTGCCTCCGCGCCGGCTTTTGCTGCACCGGATGCCGCAGGTTTTGCCAAAAACCTGAAACTCATTTCCCGCACCACCGATCGGGTGGAATGGGCCAAGAGTGCGCTCAGCTGGATCCTGAGACCCATCGTCCGTGGACTGGAAGCCATGGGCGCGGATGCCGGAGCGTTGAAGGCGATGGGCGGCTATCCGGAGACCCATCCACTCGGCGAGCACTACTACACCCAGGTTCCCTTGCGCTTCGGCGACTATGTGGCAAAGCTCGACATCGTGCCGCGGTCCGAGAGCTTCAAGCGCCTGGTCGACGAAAGGATCGATCTATCCGAGGGTCCCGACGTGCTGCGCGAAGCGGTTGCCGAGGTGATGGCGCGCGATGGCGGAGAATGGACCTTGCGCGCACAGCTCTGTCGCAATCTCGAAACACAGCCGATCGAGGATGCTTCCGTCGTCTGGCCAGAGGAAGACAGCCCCTATCTGGAGATCGCGACCATCAGTGTTGCGCCGCAGACGGGCTGGTCGGAAGGTCGTTCGCGTGCCGTCGATGACGGACTGACCTTCCGCCCATGGCGCGGCATCGAGCAGCATCGACCCCTCGGCAATGTCATGCGCGCCCGCAGGGAGGTCTATCCGGTGGCGGCGGCAAAGCGCAGCGCCTTGATCGGCTGCCCGATGCATGAGCCGAAGAGCCGGCCCGATCTGCCTTGATCTAGGCATAAAAAAACGGGCCGGCCGATGGGAAGGCCGGCCCGGATCGGCCGCTTTACACGTTACATTCGCGGACCTGACGCAGCGTGAGGCGACCGGAGAGTGCAGCCTTACGCAACGTTGAGTACGGATTCCGGCGCATGGGCCGGATAACCCAGAGCATCGGCCACCGGCTTGTTGGTGATCCGGCCCTTGTGAACATTGAGACCGTTGCGCAGGTGACGATCCTCGGCAATCGCGCGCAGACCGCGATCGGCGAGCGCCAGACCGTGGACCAGCGTTGCATTGTTGAGGGCATGCGCCGAGGTAATCGGAACCGCGCCCGGCATGTTGGCGACACAGTAATGCACGATGCCGTCGACGACATAGGTCGGATCGGAATGGGTCGTGGCATGCGAGGTCTCGAAGCAACCGCCCTGGTCGATGGCGACGTCGACGATGACAGCGCCCTTCTTCATGCCGGACAGCATCTCGCGCGTGACGAGCTTCGGGGCAGCCGCACCGGGGATCAGGACCGCGCCGATGACGAGATCGGCGGAGAAGGTTTCCTGCTCAAGCGCATCGATGGTGGAGTAAACGGTGTGAACGCGACCGCCGAAGATGTCGTCGAGCTGGCGCAGACGCGGCAGCGAGCGATCGAGGATTGTGACATCGGCGCCGAGACCGACGGCCATCTTGGCCGCATGCAGGCCGACAACGCCGCCACCGATGACGGTGACCTTGGCCGGCAGCACGCCCGGCACGCCGCCAAGCAGGATGCCGCGGCCGCCATGAGCCTTCTGCAGGGCCGTCGCACCCGCCTGGATCGCCAGGCGTCCGGCGACTTCCGACATCGGCGCCAAAAGCGGCAGGCCGCCACGCTCGTCGGTTACAGTTTCATAGGCAATGGCAGTCACGCCCGAGTCCAACAACCCCTTGGTCTGGTCCGGATCCGGCGCAAGGTGGAGATAGGTATAGAGGATCTGGCCTTCGCGCAGCTGCACCCATTCGGAGGGCTGCGGCTCCTTGACCTTAACGATCATGTCGGACTTTTCGAAGACGTCCTTGGCCGAGGCTGCGATCTTCGCGCCAGCGGCGATATAGGCGTGGTCGTCTGCGCCGATTCCGGCGCCTGCTCCCGTTTCGATCAGGACATCATGGCCATGAGCCACATATTCTCTGACGGCACCGGGGGTCAGACCGACACGGTATTCATGGTTTTTGATTTCCTTCGGGCAACCGACACGCATGAAGCGTTCCTCTCTCTTATTCGCAGCCGAAGCTGCTTTGTTTCAGATACGGAAATTCAAACATTCTCCGCGCAAAATGTCCTTGCAAAGTGAAGCCTGGGACATCAGACAATTCGCAGCTTCTTGCGTCAGGCAGCTGCAAAACGGAGAAATCTACGAATGGCGGAACTGGATGCCATTGATCGTGCCATTCTGAAGGCGCTTCAGGAGAATGGACGGATGACCAATGCCGAGCTCGCCGAAACGGTGGGCTTATCGCCCTCCGCCTGCTCGCGACGCCATGACATGCTCGAAAAATCGGGCGTGATCAGCGGCTATCATGCGCGCCTGTCGCACAAGGCGATCGACTACAAGATGATGGTGATCGTGCACATCTCGCTGTCCGGCCAGTTCGCCAAGACGCTGACCGAATTCGAGGCCGCCGTGAAGCGCTGTCCGAACGTGCTTGTGTGCTATCTGATGTCGGGCGAATACGATTACATTCTGCGTGTGGCCGCCAAGGATCTCGAGGATTACGAGCGCATCCATCGCGACTGGCTCTCGGCGCTGCCGCATGTGGTGAAGATCAATTCGAGCTTTGCGCTGCGCGAAGTGATCGAACGTCCAAATGTGGGTCTTTGATGAAGGATCCTGAAAATCCTAATGAATTGGTTTAGACCGTTCTCACAGATCGGGCGTAGGTTCGTGCCATTCCTTTTTCTATTCAGGACGGCATCATGAGCAATAATCTCGGTATGGATGTTCGCAAATCACCCCGCAACCGCTGCCGGATCGACAGCAAGATCCGCTATTTTCAGCAGCAGGCGGATGCGCGCGTGATCAATATTTCGCGCACCGGACTTGCTCTGGAACTCGCAACCAAGCTGACCGCCGCCGCCGGCAGCCAGGTGACCATCGAGAACGCGGATATCGGCCATCTCGAAGGCGTCGTACGCTGGAATTATGGTGGCCGGATCGGCATCATGTTCCGCCCGAACAGCAACTCGATCGCCAAGGTCGCGGCCTATTTCCGCAACTACCACCAGGAAGTCCGGCCGGTCCTGCGCGGCTGACCCTGCCGAGCGGAAGTTAACGGTAAACACCCCGCATAACTGGCAAAACACCCAAAATCTCCTGAGGAGATCGCTCGCATTCTAATGACCTTGGCCAGATGCCGTTAAGGCGCCTGACCGAGGTTTTCTGCGTTTCTTTCATCAATTTGACGGAGCGCAATTTTATGCTTGCTGCCAAACTCAATCCGGACGGCCGCCGAAGCCACCGTATCCGCTGTCACATCAGGGGCAGGCTGGAATTCATCGGCCAGAAGTTCAACGTCCGTATTCTCGACATTTCCCGAACCGGCATGGCCCTGCATCTGGAGGGCTGGATCGAAGCCAAGCGCGGCGCGACTGTTACCGTCAGCTGCGCCGAACTCGGTCACATCGAATGCACCGTCCGCTGGTACCGCGCCGGCAAGATGGGGCTCGAATTCGAGCAGACCACCAATGCGGTTGCGCAGGTCACCGCCTATTTCCGCCACTTCCATCGGGATCCGCGGAACCTCGTGCCGAACTAGACACGGCCACGGCACGTCTCACCCCTGTCATTTTACAGGTGCAAGCCTCTTGAAAGCGACTTAACCTCTGTCGCTTTCAGAACCTGTTCTTCGCGAGGCCCCCATGCCGTCTTTGTTCGATCTTCATCCGATTTCCCGCCGATCTTTCCTCAGCGGCGTCGCGGCCTCCGCGGCGCTAATCACGCTTCATCCGTTTGCGGCGCGTGCCAATGGCAATCAGGCGCATCTCAGGCTGATGGAGACCACCGACATCCACGTCAACGTGATGCCTTACGACTACTATGCCGACAAGCCGAACGACACGATGGGCCTTTCGCGCACCGCAAGCCTGATCGATTCCATCCGCGCCGAGGCCGGCAATTCGATGCTGATCGACAATGGCGACTTCCTGCAGGGCAATCCGATGGGCGACTATATGGCCTATCAGAAGGGCATGAAGCCAGGCGACGTACATCCGGTGATCAAGGCGATGAACGTGCTCGGCTATGACTGCGGCACGCTCGGCAATCACGAATTCAACTACGGCCTCGACTTCATGTTCAACACGCTGGCGGGTGCGCAGTTTCCCTTCGTCTGTGCCAACCTGACCAAGGGCCAGCTTGCGGCCGATCCCAAGCAGGATCCACTCTATTTCAAGCCCTACCACATCATCGAAAAGCAGATCCGCGACGGATCCGGGGCCACCAGCCCGATCAAGGTCGGCTTCATCGGCTTCGTGCCACCACAGATCATGCTCTGGGATGCGAAGAACCTCGAGGGCAAGGCGATGACGCGCGACATCCTGCAGGCGGCCCGCGCCTGGGTGCCGCAGATGAAGGAGGACGGCGCCGACATCGTGATTGCCCTTTCGCATTCCGGGATCGACGGGCAAGGCGAGACAGAGGGCATGGAAAATGCCTCGCTGTATCTCGCAGGCGTCGAAGGTATCGACGCGATCTTCACCGGCCACCAGCATCTCGTCTTCCCCGGCCCGAAGGATTTCGAGGACGTGCCTGGCGCGGACGCCGTCAAGGGCACGCTGCTCGGCAAGCCTGCCGTGATGGCCGGATTCTGGGGCTCGCATATGGGGCTGATCGACCTGCTTCTCGAAAAGGACGGCGCAAGCTGGAAGATCGTCGACTTCACCTGCGAGGCACGCCCGATCTATCATCGCGACGACAACCACAAGGTCGTGGCCGACGTCAAGGACAAGCCCGAGGTCATCGCCTCGGTCGCGACAGAGCATCAGGCGACACTCGACTATGTGCGCACCCCCGTCGGCAAGTCGTCTGCGCCGCTCTATTCCTATTTTGCGCTGGTGGCCGACGATCCGTCGATCCAGATCGTCTCGATTGCGCAGTCCTGGTACATCAAGGACATGTTGAAGGATGGGCCTCACAAGGATCTGCCCGTCCTGTCGGCGGCGGCCCCGTTCAAGGCTGGCGGTCGTGGCGGCGCCGATTATTTCACCGACGTGCCGGCCGGCGACATCGCGATCAAGAACGTCGCCGACCTCTATCTCTATCCGAACACCATCCAGGCCGTGGCGATCACCGGCGAGCAGGTGAAGAATTGGCTGGAAATGTCGGCCGGCATCTTCAACCAGGTCGAAAAGGGCGCGAAGGACGCGGCCCTGATCAATCCGGATTTCCCGTCCTACAATTACGACGTCATTGACGGCGTGACCTATCAGATCGATCTCACCAAGCCCGCCCGCTACGACAAGGACGGCGTCGTCGTCCATCCGGAATCAAGCCGCATCGTCAACCTGCAATTCGACGGCAAGCCGATCGACCCCGGCCAGACCTTTGCGGTCGCGACGAACAACTACCGCGCCGGCGGCGGCGGCAAGTTCCCGGAGATTGCATCCGACAAGGTGATCTTTGTCGGCCCGGATACCAACCGTGACATCATCGTCCGCTACATCGTCGAGCAGGGCACGATCAATCCGTCCGCCGACGGCAACTGGTCGTTTGCACCGATCGGCGAGACCAGCGTGATCTTCGAGACCGGCCCGAAGGCACGCGAATTCCTCGCCGACTTCAAGGGCGGCCAAATCGAAGATGCAGGCGAAGCGGCGGAAGGTTTCGCGAAGTTCCGGCTGATGCTCTGAGCAGGGCCAGCATGATGCTGATCCATCAAGAACGGAGTCGATTCAGGATGTTGAATCGATTCCTTAAACTGCCGTTGCAAGTGGCGGTGGGGATGCCAGATCCATGGGGCAGTTCGAAAGCTGTTCTTCGAAGGCCCGGATCAGCCAGGTTCCGGCGGGGCCCGGCGGATTGTCGGTCCGCCTGATGGCATAGAGATTGTAAGACCCCTGCTCATAAGCCGGCAGATCGAGATGCACGATCCGGCCGCTTGCCATGTCTTCGCGAATGATCGAGGCCGGCAGCCCGCCCCAGCCGAGACCGCCACGAATCAGCTGATGTTTGGTTGCCATGTCGCTCACCCGCCAGGTCTTGAACGACAGCACGTTGAAATCACGCCCCGACGTCAGATCCGAGGCGTCGCTGACGACGATCTGGGTTTCCTCACGCACATCCTGCAGGGACAGCGTGCCTCTGCGCTCAGCGAGCGGATGATCGGCCGCCGCCGCGGGCAGAAGGAAATTGTGGCCGATGCGGGTGACGATCAGCGTGTCGTCCTGCCGGGTCGGCGCACCGCCGATGCCGATGGTCGCCCTGCCGCTCATCACCAGCTCAACCAGCCGCCCGAGTTCGCCCACTTCCAGCCGCAGCGAAACGGACGGAAACTGCCGCTGAAATTCGCGGAGCACCGCCAGCATGGCGCCGGTCGGGACGAGCACGCTGATGGCAACCGAAAGTTCCGCCTCAAGCCCCTGATGCATGCTGCGCACCTTGGCGCGCATCACCTGCAGATCACCGACGATGCGGCGGGCATCGGTCAGCATGGCCCTGCCCTCTTCCGTCAATTTTGGTTGCCGTGTGCCGGTCCGCTCGAACAGGGTCACGCCGAGCTGGCTTTCGAGATTGCCGATCGTATAGCTCACCACGGATTGGGCGCGATTGAGCTGCCGGGCGGCGGCCGAAAAACTTCCGGTGTCAGCCACGGTGAGAAAGACCTGCAACTGGTCGAGAGTGGGATTGGCATCCATGCGATCGGGCATCCATCCAGTTATTCGATATGACCGATCTAGATTATCACAGTTTCATTGATGCGTGCTCGGACATAGATGCATGGCAGGCCTGCTCCCAAGGGCCCACACCATTCGAGGAATTGCACATGTCTTCCATCCTTCTCGTCACCTCCAGCCCGCGCGGCTCGGAATCCCTCTCGAACGCGATCGCCACCGAGCTCGCCGAGAAGTTCGCCGGTCAAACCGGTACGCTGGTCCGCCGGGATCTCGTCGAAACCCAGCTCGACCACGTCGACGGCGCCTTCACCACTGCGATCCGCAAGTCGGCCGATGCACGCACCGCTGAAGAAACCGCTTCTGTTGCCATCTCCGACGCGCTCGTCGCCGAACTGATGGCCGCCGACACGATCGTCATCGGCACCGGCCTCATCAACTTCAACATCTATTCTTCGCTGAAGAGCTGGATCGACCACATAGCCCGTGCCGGCCTCACCTTCAGCTACACGGAAAACGGCCCGGTCGGCCTCGCCAAGGGCAAGAAGGCCTATCTGGTGCTCGCCGCCGGCGGCATCTACTCCTCCGGCCCCGGCGCCCCGATGAACCATGCCGAACCCTATCTCAAGACGGTCCTCGGCTTCCTCGGCATCGAGCTGGTCGAGACTGTCTATGTCGAAGGCGTGGCATACGGTCCGGAAGCCGCCGAAAAGGCCGTGGCTTCAGCCAAGGCCAAGGTCGAGGAACTGGCGCGCGCCGCCTGATCCATTGACGATCCAGCGCGGCAGCCTCGCTGGCGCCCCACTTCTGCAAACGGCAAGAACCTTCAGTTGCCGTTTGCCGCCAGAGCGAGCCCTGTCTCGCTCCCAGTTCGGGACAGGCGCTTGTGGCGATGCGCTGCCAGCCGCGCGACACTGGTCAGCTCGGAGACAACCTCTGCGCTCACCTCGGATGCGACGCTGTCGAGCGGCTGAGGCCGGCCCAACAGATATCCCTGCAGCTCGTCACAGCCCGCGACGCTCAGGTAACGAGCCTGGTCCACCGTCTCCACACCTTCCGCCACGACCCGCATGCCGAGCCCGCTGCCGAGATCGATGATGGTGCGGACGATGGCGTCGGCGGTCTCCTCTGTGCCGAGGGCAGACACGAAGCTGCGATCGATCTTGATCACGTCGAAGGGGTAGCGGCTCAGATAGCTGAGCGACGAATAGCCGGTGCCAAAATCGTCGAGCGCAATCCTCAAGCCCAGCGTCTTCAGATGGCCGAGAATGAGGCGCGCCCGTTGATCGTCGTCGATCAGCACGCTCTCCGTGATCTCAAGCTCCAGCTGATGCGGCGAAACCCCGGACGCATCCAGGATCGCTTCGATCCGTTCCAGAAACTGCGGATGGCGGAACTGTACCGGCGAGACGTTGACGCTGATATGCAGATGCTCTGGGAAATCGGTTGCCAGACGGCAGGCTTCGATCAGTACCCATTCTCCCAGTTCGATGATCTTGCCGGACACCTCGGCGACCGGGATGAAATCACCCGGCTGCACCATGCCGCGCTCCGGATGTTTCCAGCGCACCAGCGCCTCGTATCCGACGATCAGAGCATCCGATGCCGACACCCGAGGCTGGAGATAGAGCTCGAACTCACCGCGCTCCAGTCCGCGCTCGATATCGGCTTCGAGCGCACGTCGCTTCTCGATCAGTTCGTCCATGCCCCTGCGGTAGGATCTGAACGTGTTCCGACCGGACTTCTTGGCGTGATAGAGGGCGATGTCAGCACGGCCGATCAGTTCGTCGAGCTCGCCCGCATGCTCCGGGCAAAGCGCACCACCGATGCTGACACCGCATTTGATGCGTTCGCCTTGGCCGGTGTCAAAGGGTTGCCGGAAGGCTTCGACCAGGCGGCGACCGAAATCTTCGCATTGGGCTTCGAAATGGCAATTGCCGAGGATGATCGCGAACTCGTCACCGCCGAGGCGAGCCGCCATGTCGGCGGGACCGAGTGCTGCGGACAGACGCCGCGCCGTCTCTCTGATCACCTCGTCGCCAGCAGGGTGCCCGTAAAGATCGTTGACGTCCTTGAAATGGTCGAGATCGACCAGAAGAACCCCGCAACCCCACCCGTCATTCGCCTGTTTGACATGGGCGGCGAGCGTTTCGGTAAACAGCGCACGGTTCGCAAGCCCTGTCAGCGGATCGTGCTGCGCCAGATGGCGCATGCGGCTTTCGACGGCCTTGCGCTCACGAAGATCGACGAGGCAGCTGATCCGGATATGCCGGCCGCGATATTCTATATTGCGGCCCCGAGCCTCGATCGGGATGCTTGAGCCGTCGGCGCGGACGATCTGGAACTCTCGCGACACGTCGGGCGCCGGATTGGGATCCTCGATGAGCATGCGCCGCCCGGTCTGGTCGACAACATCGAGGATCGACGTTCCGATGAGATCTGCAATCTTGCGACCAGTCAGCACCTCGAACTGCTCGTTGCCGTCAATGATCACGCCGCCTTCGTGCATGACGATCGCTTCAAAGGTGGCGTTGGCGAGCGCCGACACCCGATCCGCCTCTTCCTGGTCGCGGACCTGGGATTCGAGTACGCTTCGATTGCGTTCCTGTTGCTGGATATTGTCCATCAGGTGGTTGAACAGCCGGGTCAGCTTCTCCGCCTCGTCGCCCGGATCGACCGGTAACCGGTCGCCCAGATCGGCCTTGCCGGAAACGAGCTTTGAAAGAGCGTCCTCGACATGGCCGACACCGAGCCGCGTCCCATGTTCGGCGACGTTCAGGCCGATGTCTTCGGCCTCGGCCGTGACGCGAACCGGCACGAGTTTGTCGAGCGTCCAGAAGAAGGCATAGCCGAGGCCGAAGGCCCAGTAGAAGTTCAGCGCGGAGCCAAAGATCTGGATGTAGAGCTGATCGAATCGTCCACCGAGCGGCAGCCGATCGACCGGCGCCAGCAGTGCAAGTGCCACGGTTCCGGCGACACCGGCGAAAGCGTGCACGCCGACGGCTCCGACGGCATCGTCGACCTTGAGCTTCTCTTCGAGATACTGGTTGCCGACGATGGCGACGATGGCGCCGAGCGCGCCCGTGATGAGGGCCCCACCCGGCTCAAGCAGGTGGCAGCCCGCCGTGACGGCGACCAGCGCACCCAGCATGCCACACAGCGCCTTTTCCGGCAGCACCACACCATCTTGCCTCGCACCGATCACATAGCCGACGCAGGTGCCCATTCCGCCGGCGAGAACCGTGTTGAGAATGATCGGCGCCACATCCGCATTGGCTGCCAGGGTGGAACCGCCATTGAAGCCAATCCAGCCGAAAAACAGGATGAGGCCCCCGGTGGTCGCCAGAACCGGATTGTTGCCAGCAAGGCGTACCGGGCGTCCCTCGGCATCAAAACGCCCGCGTCTTGCGCCGATCACCAGGCATGCAGCAAGTGCTACCCAGCCACCCGTGGCGTGCACAACCGTGGAGCCGGCAAAATCGACGAAGCCGAGATTGGCGAGAAAGGCACCTGAGTTCGGCCCGATCGCCGCTCCCCAGACCCAGTGCACGAAAATTGGATAGATCAGCGTCGACAGAATGATTGACCCGAGAACATAGGCCGAGAGTGTCATGCGCTCGGCGACGGCACCGGAAACGATGGTCGCCGCCGTACCGCAGAACATCACCTGGAAGACGAAGAACCCGGCGAGCCAGCTATCTAGGCCCTGCAGCAGGAAATAGTCAGGATCGAGCCCGACCGGCAGGAAGCCGGAGCGACCGAAGGCGAGCATGAAACCCACGACTGCGAAGCCGACAACGCCGAAGACAAAATCCAGGAGGTTCTTCTGGGCGACATTGATGGAATTCTTCGAGCGCACCATGCCGGCTTCAAGAAGCAGGAATCCCACCTGCATCATCATCACCATGCCGGCCGCCGCCATCAGCCAGGCGAGATCGGCAGAAGCCTTGGCCGCCTGAACGGACACTGCGTCAGCGGCATGAACAGGGAGCGCTAAGCCGAACACGAGGCTCGCTGCCAAACCGTGAAAAGCAAGGAATGAAACGGAGCGAAACGCAATGATCACTGGAAAACCCGGACAATATCTCAGGGGCCAGTGTTGCGGCGCATCATTAACATTCGGTGATCGCGAAGAAACATTTCTTCGCAATATCAAAGTGCAACGTCAGACGATGCGCGTTTGCTCGCCATCACCGAACAGCGAGGGGCCATTCTGATCGATGATCTGCTGCGCCTTGCGGAAGGTGCAATCGAGGGCATCATCGAGCGAGGTGAAGACGTCGGCGCGGATGAACTTGCGCTCGAGCACCCGACCATCCACGGTCTGGACGATGCGACCGGCCAGACGATACTGACTGCCTTCACGCATGGGTTCGGCATGGATGACGCAGTCCTTATAGGTCTGCGGCTCGGCCAGGGGCTTGGTAGCGGTCTCGGAAGAGGAACCACCGGTGAAAATGGAGAGGATGCTGGACAGAATAGACATGGCCTGACCTAGCATAACCGGGCCTGCCGAGGAAGAGCAGGTGGGGCGGCTTCCCGCATCATGATGGCGTGATACAGTCGGCACCGGTCGGGAGGGACCGTGGGAGGCTTGAGGATGCGGATCGTCATGGGCTTGTTGCTTGCACTCGTTTCTCTCAGCATCGCGGCTATCGTCTTTCTCTATCTCAGACCTCCGGTACTCGCCCCGGAACGAGAGGCAGAGATCGGTGCGGACACGCCGCTCGATTCGCTTGAAGCCCTGATCGCCGACAATGAGCATGACGCAGGCCGCATCCGCGAAGGGCTTGCCAAGCAGATCGTCTGGGCGGACCCCATCCGCAAAGCGAAGACGCCGGTCTCGGTGGTCTATGTGCACGGTTTTTCCGCCTCATCCGCCGAGGTTCGCCCCCTGCCCGACCTCGTGGCACAAGCGCTCGGCGCCAATCTCTTTCTCACCCGGCTCACCGGTCATGGCCTTGATGATCCCGATGCCATGGGCCTCGCGACGATCGATGACTGGGCGGCGGATGTGGGTGAAGCGCTGGCGATCGGTAAACATCTGGGGGAGCGGGTCGTCATTATCTCGACATCCACCGGCGCCTCGCTTGTCACCTGGGCGCTCGGTCGCCCTAAGCTTGCGGACAAGATCGCGGCTTCTGTGTTCCTCTCACCCAATTATGGCGTGCAGGCATCCGGCAGCTTCCTGCTGACAGGCCCGTTCGGCGTCCAACTGGCCCGCCTGATCATCGGCGAGCGCGCCGGCTTTGAACCGATCAGCCCGCTCAACGCGCACAACTGGACGACAAGTTACCCGGTGGCCGCGCTCATTCCCATGGCGCAATCGGTCCAACTGGC
The DNA here is from genome assembly GCF_001295785.1 of Rhizobium sp. AAP116. Classification (NCBI taxonomy): domain Bacteria; kingdom Pseudomonadati; phylum Pseudomonadota; class Alphaproteobacteria; order Hyphomicrobiales; family Rhizobiaceae; genus Rhizobium; species Rhizobium sp. AAP116. The sequence continues at coordinate 23,086 of NZ_LJIB01000022.1, read as the reverse complement.
CAACCACACACCGGTTCGGGAGATCCGCGTCCCCGCCCTCTTCCTCCAGTCGGCCGAGGACAAGGTTGTCAGGCCGGATCGGACGGCGGCGGTTGCGGCGCGCTGGGGTGCCGATCACAAGCTCGTCGATCCAGGCCCGACCGGCGACGCCAACAACCATGTAATTGCCGGCGACACCTATTCGCCCGAGACCACCGAGCCGATCGCGAAGATCATTGTGGACTGGCTCGCCGGCCAGGGCATCAGATGATCAGGTTGGCCAGGATCTCGTTTTCGGTGATGTCCTCGAAGCCAAGACCTGCCTGATCGAAACGGTCGAACAGCTCTGCGAAGTTCTCGCGCTTGCCCGTCTCGATGCCGATCAGGATCGAACCGAAGTTGCGCGCCGACTTCTTCAGATATTCGAAGCGGGCGATATCGTCTTCGGGCCCGAGAAGATTGAGGAAATCGCGCAGGGCGCCTGGACGCTGCGGCAGACGCAGGATGAAGTATTTCTTCAAGCCGGCGTAGCGCATGGCGCGTTCCTTGACGTCAGGCAGCCGCTCGAAATCGAAATTGCCGCCGGAGACGACGGCGACGATTGTCCGCCCACTCAGGGCAACCCGCGGCAGAAGGTCGAGTGCGGCAAGTGCCAGCGCGCCTGCCGGCTCCAGAACCACGCCCTCGACATTCAGCATGTCGGTCATCGTCACGCAGATCGCGTTTTCCGGCACGATCAGCACCTGATCGGGGCGGAAAGCCTTCAGCGCCTCGAAATTATGGTCACCGATCCGGGCGACGGCTGCCCCATCGACGAAGTTGTCGACCTTGGGGAGCGTGACGACCTTGCCGGCCTCGAGGCTCTTCTTCAGGCTCGGCGCGCCCTGGGGCTCGCAGAAGATCATCGCCTCGGGCGAAACCTTGCCGGCGAGATAGCCGGTCATGCCCGACGAGAGCCCGCCACCGCCGACCGGCATGATGACGAGATCCGGCGTCACGCCTTCCGGCAACTGCTGCATCATTTCAGCCGCGACCGTCGCCTGGCCTTCGATGATATCGGGATGGTCGAAAGGCGGGACCATGTAGCCGCCGATCGCCTCGACATGTTCGCGGGCAGCCTGATAGCACTGATCGAAAATGTCGCCGATCAGGCGGATGGTGATGAATTCGCCGCCGAAGATGCGGGTCTTGTCGATCTTCTGCTGCGGCGTCGTCACCGGCATGAAGACCACGCCCTGAACGCCGAAATGACGGCAGACAAAGGCAAAGCCCTGGGCATGATTGCCGGCAGAGGCGCAGACGAAGGTGGTGCCGGAAGGGCTGTCTTCGACGATCTTCCGGAAGAAATTGAAGGCGCCCCGGATCTTGTAGGAGCGAACCGGCGTCAGGTCCTCGCGCTTCAGATAGACATTCGCACCGTAACGGGCACTCAAATGCTCGTTGAGCTGCAGCGGTGTCTCGGGAAAAAGCCCGCGCATGGCTTCCAGCGCTTCGTCGACCTGATCGGGGGTCACGTCAGCCTCCGTTGAATTTTGGACAGAGCCCCGCTATGGCATAGACATCGGGCAGAGACAAAGCCTCTTTGCGCTGCAACAGACGGAAGTCATTCCTTGAACACCAATCTGCTCCGCTCCGTCGTCTATATCGCAGCCCTTTGCGGGCTCTATCTGTCCACGGCCATGCTGATCCCGGCCATGGTGGACCTCTATTACGGCGACCCGCACTGGTCTGTCTTCACGGTGTCTGCCGCCATGGTCGGCGGTCTATCGGTCACGGCTGCCATGGCGACGCGGGGGCCGCCGCCGGCCTTCTCCAAGCGTATGGGCTTTCTGCTCGTCAACGTGCTCTGGGCCACCTTTTCGCTGGTCGGTGCGATCCCGATCTATTTCTCCGAACTGGACCTGACCTTCGCCCAGGCCCTGTTCGAATCGGTTTCGGCCATCACCACGACAGGCTCGACGGTTCTTGCCGGACTGGACGACATGGCGCCCGGGCTTCTCGTCTGGCGCTCGCTGCTACAATGGCTGGGCGGCATCGGGATTGTGGCGCTCGGGCTGTTCGTGCTGCCATTCCTGAGAGTAGGCGGGGTCTCCTTCTTCAAGATGGAATCCTCCGACATCGCAGACAAGCCGTTCGCGCGGATCGCCACCTTTACCAGCGCCTTCGTCGCCATCTATGTCGCGATCACCCTGATTTGCATGATCGCCTACGACATCTTCGGCATGAGTCATTTCGATGCGCTCAACCATGCCCTGACGACGATCGCCACAGGTGGCTTCTCAACCCATGACGCCTCCTTCGGCTATTTCGACAGCTATGCGCTTCGCGGGATCGCAACCTTCTTCATGACGGTCTGCAGCCTGCCTTTCTCGATCCTGATCGTCTTCTTCATCAAGGGGCGCCTCGACGCCCTGCGCGATCCACAGATTCTCGTCTTTCTTGGCTATCTCGCAGCCTTCGCCGTATCTGCAGCACTCTACAACCACCTGCGCAATGGCGTGGACCTGCCGCTCGCGCTGTCGCATTCCTTGTTCAATTTCGCATCGATCCTGTCGACCACCGGCTATGCCAGTGAAGACTACACTCTGTGGGGGCCGTTTGCAGTGGCCGCAGCCTATTTCGCCACCTTCATGGGCGGCTGCTCCGGCTCGACGGCCGGGGGCATCAAGGCCTACCGTTTCGTCATCATTTTCAACATCATCGTGACGGGGCTGAAGCGGCTCATCTATCCGAACGCCGTATATTCTGTCCGCTACGGCAACCAGATCGTCGATGCAGACACGCAGCGCGCCGTGTTCCTGTTCTTCAGCGCCTATATCTTCATCTGGGTGATCGGCAGCCTCGCCATGGCGCTGGCCGGCTACGATTTCGCCACTGCCTCATCCGCCATGATCACGGCGCTCTCGAATGTCGGCCCCGGCATCGGGTCGCTGATCGGCCCGGCCGGCAACTTCGCCACGATGCACGATCCGGAACTCTACATCCTGTCGCTTGCCATGCTGCTCGGTCGTCTCGAAGTGCTGACCGTCATGGTGCTGCTGGTGCCAATGTTCTGGCGCTCGTGACCATCAGGCCAACGTGATCGCACAGAACCGCTCTGCGCTTGACGCCCGGGCCTGGTTCTTCCCACACTCCCGCAAGATCAATGCGGGAGAATCACGTGTCCCTGATGTCCTCAGCCCCTGCCCGCGGCCTTGCCGTCACCCTGATCGGCGCATTCCTTTCTGCTGCACCGGTTGCGGCCGGCCCGCTTCTCGATGCGGCGATCGAGGCGGAGAAACTTGCGGCACAAAACGATGCGAAGGGCGCCTTCGAGGCCATGCGTTCGGGGCTTGCAGCCTTCAGCCAGAGCTTGCCGCTCACGGTCCCCCACGCCGTCTTCATCACGGAAGTCCCGAAGGCCTACAGGGCCTATACCGCAAAAGCGGAGCCGGTCTTCGTCACCGGCGAGAAGCTCATCACCTATGTCGAGGTGGCTGGGCTCAAATGGCAGCCGGCGCCCAACAACCAGCGGCAATCGCATTTCACCGTCGATCTCGAACTCACCGACGACGAAGGCAAGACGCTCGCCCTGCAAAAGGAATTCGGCAACTTCACCTTTACGGGCCATTCGGATGCGATCGAGGTCTATACGCATCTGACGCTCGACGTCGATGGCGCCAAGCCCGGCGGCTATGTGCTGCGCTACACGGTAAACGACGTAATCGCCGAACGCTCGACGCCTTTTGAACTGCCCTTCACGCTGAAGGACAAGAGCTGAACGCCCACATCGGGCGTCCAGTTTTTCGGATCAATTCGCCATGGTCGAGCGATGCGCCCAGCCGGTCATGCGCTTTTCGAGCCAGGCCATCAGCGCATACATGGCGATGCCCTCGACGGCGAGCGCCAGAAGCCCGGCAAAGACCAGGGGCACGTTGAACTGGCTCTGGGCCGAGCTCATCATGTTGCCGAGACCGTAATTCGAGGCCACCGTCTCCGAGACAACCGAGCCGACGAAGGCGAGCGTGATCGCAATCTTCAGCGAGCCGAAGAAATAGGGCATCGACCGGGGAATGCCGACCTTCAGCATGATGTCGAGCTTCCTGGCGCCCAGCGCCCGCAGCACGTCTTCCGTCTCCGGCTCGATCGTGGCGAGACCCGTCGCGACATTGACGACGATCGGGAAGAAGGAAATCAGGAAGGCGGTCAGCACAGCCGGCACGGTGCCGATGCCGAACCAGATGACGAGGATCGGCACGAGTGCCACCTTGGGGATCGCATTGAAGCCGATCATCAGGGGGTAGAGCCCGGCATAGATGGACTTCGACCAGCCGATGAACAGCCCGAGCCCCAGTCCGGCGACAACAGCGATCATGAAGCCGAGCGTCGTCGTGTAGAGCGTCTGCAGCGAATTCTTCCAGATCGGCGACCAGTATTGTACCACCGCCTCGAATACCCGTGATGGTGCCGGCAGGATGGTCGGTGGCATGTCGAGCACGATGACCGTCAGTTCCCAGATGGCAAACAGGGCCAGCGTGTAGAGGAAGGGCGCTGCCCGCACCCAGTTGATGCGCTGCATCAGGGGCTTTACGACCGGGCGGGTCGGCGCTGTCTCGATCGTCATCGTCATGCCGCAACCCTCGCCTTTGCGATCTCGCCGTGCAGCACATGCACCATGTCGTTGAATTCGGTCTGGTACATCAACTCCAGATCCCTTGATCGCGCGAAGGGCACTGTGTGTTCCTTGACCACCTTGCCGGGTCTGGCACTCATCACGAAAATCCGGTCGGCGAGGAAGACCGCCTCGCGAAGGTCATGGGTCACAAGCACGATGGTCACGCCCTGGGCCGCATGCAGATCGCGGATGACGCACCATAGCTCCTCGCGGGTGAAGGCATCCAGCGCACCGAAGGGCTCGTCGAGCATCAGGAGTTCCGGTTCGTGGATCAGCGCCCGGCAGAGATTGGCGCGCTGCTGCATGCCGCCCGACAACTGCCAGGGAAATTTCGAGCCGACACCCTTCAGGCCGACGATCTCCAGGAGGTTCTCGGCCTTTTCGACATATTCCTTCTTGTTCGCTCGCAGGCGATGCCGATGCTTCTCGACGATCTCGAGCGGCAGAAGAATGTTCTCGAGCGTCGTGCGCCAGGGCAACATGGTCGGGTTCTGGAAGGCCATGCCGACGATCGACACCGGCTTGGTCACCTGCTGGCCGGCGACGATGACGACGCCGGATTGCGGGATGTGCAGCCCGGTCACGAGCTTCATCAGGGTCGACTTGCCACAGCCGGACGGACCGACCACGGCGGAGAATTCGCCCTTGTCGACGCGCATGGTGAGGCCGGATACGGCAAGCGTTCCGTCGGCGCCGCCATAGCGCATGTCGACATTGTCGATGGAAACGAGGTGGGACATCGGGGCTCCGGTCTAAATGGGATTACCCAACCTCCCCTTGAGGGGGAGGTCGCTGCGAAGCGGCGGGTGGGGTGATCTCGCAAAAGGTCACCCCACCCCGAACCTGCGGTTCGACCCTCCCCCTCAAGGGGAGGGTGAGGTCATCAAGGCAACATCCGCTCTTCCTTGGCCGGCAGGAAGCTTGCGTCGAAGACCTGCTCGGCCGTGACATTGCCCTTCAGGCCCATGGAGACCTTGAGCGTCTCGATCGAGGCGGAAAGGCGCGCCATGTCGACGCTGCCCATGCCGTTTTCGACAACATAGGGCGTCTTGATGTTCATGGCGTTGGCCATTTCGAGACGTTCCTTCTCGATGTCGACATTCAGCGTCTCGTTGCGCTTCAGGACAGCGGCGGCACCCTCTTCCGGATTGGCAACGGCATCGGCAAAGCCCTTGGCCAGCGCCCTCAGGAAGCCTTTCACAGCCTCAGGGTTTTCGGCGGCGAAGTCGGAGTTCACCAGAACGCTGTTGCCATAGAGGTTCAGGCCGTTATCGGCCATCAGGATGGTCGCGATGTCGTCTGCCGGGATGCCTTGCGCCTTGAGGTTCAGGATGACCGAGAAGGCAAAGCCGAAGACGGCATCGACGTCGCCCTTGGCGAGCATCGGCTCGCGCACGGGAAAGCCGATCGATTCGATGGTGATGCCGCTGTCGTCGATGCCGGCAGCCTGCTTGAAGGCCGGCCACTGGGCAAACGCGCCATCCGGCGGCGGTGCGCCGAGCTTCTTGCCTTCCAGCGACTTCGGATCTTCCGTCACGCCGAGCGACTTGCGGCCGACGACCGAGAAGACCGGCTTGTCATAGACCATCATCACGGCCTTGACCTTCTGGCTCGGATCCTCGTCCAAGAACTTGATCACCGAGTTGATGTCACCGAAGCCCATCTGATAGGCGCCGGTTGCCACGCGCGGGATCGCCTCGACCGAGCCATTGCCCGAATCGATCGTCACATCCAGGCCTTCCGCTGCGAAATATCCCTTGTCCTGCGCCAGCAGGAAGCCGGCGGCCGGGCCCTCGAACTTCCAGTCGAGCGTGAACTTGATGGCCGTCTCGGCATGCGCCTGACCGACCGGCAGCGTCACGCCGGCAAGTAGACCCGCCGCAACAACGGCGGCCGAAAAGAGACGTCTTGATATCATGGATTTGAGCTCCCCTTGTTTTTGGTGGTCGCATCAAAGCAGGAATCGAGCAGGCCGCAAAGCGGAAAAATGCTCAAACTTTCGCCAACAATGGATTTGCACAAATTTGGCGCATTGAGTGCAAAGAGATGTACGACATCAAGAACCTGTCCCGAAGAGAACGGGCCAGCGCTAACAGTCAAAACACAGGAAGTTTGGTGCGGACGGCGGGGATCGAACCCGCATGACCTAAGGCCGAGAGATTTTAAGTCTCTTGCGTCTACCAGTTTCGCCACGTCCGCGTGCGGGCCCTGTTTCGATCAGATCGGCGGACGCGTCAAGGGTGGCGGGCCAATGCTGTGGCCCGCCCCGTGTCATCGATCACTCAGCTTGCGAGCGCATCCAGGAATTCGACGCCGATCTCGCGGGGGCTGCGCCATTTGACGGCGCAGTCATGGGTCGTGCCGTCCTCCAGGCGCAGGCGGAACTGAGGGGGAATGTCGGCGGTCGATTCGAAGCTCATCTTGGCGCCGAGAGGCGACAGATTGCGAATCATGCAGTCGAAGGTGGAATGGCCGCCGGGGAGGATGGCGCGGCCGGCTTTGAGCGCCCGCAGGCGGGGCTGGCGACGACGATCTGGCTGTTCCATGGCATGCGTCCTTTCAGGTCTTACAACCCGAAGCATGCGCCAAAGCGCTCAAGAGACCCTTGAAACGATCGATCGCATTTTACCGATCGGGTGGCCCAGTTGCCCCAAAGACGAAAAAGGCGGAGCTTGCGCTCCGCCTTTTGACGATAGTCAATTCTATGCTCAGGCCAGCTTGGCAGCAAGCTTCGCCACATGGGCGCCCTGATAGCGAGCACCTTCGAGTTCGATCTCGGAGGGCTGGCGCGAACCGTCGCCGGCCGTGATCGTGGAGGCGCCGTAGGGCGAGTTGCCCATGACTTCGCTGACACCCATCTGACCCTGGAAGGCATAGGGCAGGCCGGCATAGACCATGCCGTGATGCAGGAAGGTCGGGATGAAGCCCATGATGGTGGTTTCCTGGCCGCCATGCTGGGTCGCGGTCGAGGTGAACATCGAGCCGAGCTTGCCGGTCAGCTTGCCCTGGGCCCAGAGGCCGCCGGTCTGATCCCAGAAATTGCGCATCTGCGAGGCGACCGTGCCGTACCGGGTGCCGGCACCGACGATGATGGCGTCATACTGGTCAAGCTCGGAGGGGTCGGCGATCGGGGCCTGCTGGTCCATCTTGTAATAGGAAGCCTTGGCGACATCTTCCGGCACCAGTTCCGGAACGCGCTTGACGGTGACGTCGGCACCGGCCGACTTTGCGCCTTCGGCAACGGCATAGGCCATGGTTTCGATGTGACCGTAAGCGGAATAATAGAGAACCAGTACCTTGGCCATGTCGTATCTCCCTTTGAACATGCGGCCCTGCCGCGCTGTGGATGTGCGACATGTAGCGCATTCAACGCCGGGAACCAGTCGCGGCTGCGGGAACGCAGTGTTCAATCAATGAGTGCCTTTACTTCTCTTCACGGACATAAAACGGTAACCTCTCGGTCCCCGCCTGCCCCATTCCCATAGGACTTCATCCATGACCTCGACGATCAAGACCGCCGCCATGCTCGCCATCGGCGACGAACTCCTGTCCGGCCGCACCAAGGACAAGAATATCGGCCATCTCGCCGACCTGCTGACGGTTGCCGGCATCGATCTGAAAGAGGTCCGCATCGTCTCGGACGAGGAGGATGCGATCGTCGAGGCGCTGAATGCGCTCAGGTCGAAATACACCTATGTCTTCACCTCGGGCGGCATCGGCCCGACGCATGACGACATCACGGCGGATGCCGTGTCGAAGGCTTTCGCCGTGCCGTGCCTGCATGACCCTGACGCCATGAAGCTGCTCGGCGACATGTATGCCGGCCGCGGTCTCGAATTCACCGAGGCCCGCCAGCGCATGGCGCGCATGCCGCAAGGCAGCCGCCATATTCCGAACCCGGTCTCGACCGCCCCCGGCTTCATCATCGGCAATGTGCATGTCATGGCGGGTGTGCCGCAGGTCTTCCAGGCAATGATGGCGCATGTGATCGAAACACTGCCGGCCGGCCAGCGCGTGCTGTCGCGCTCGATCGCCTGCCCGTTCGGTGAAGGGGATATCGGCACGGCGCTTGGCGCGATCCAGAAAGCGCATCCGGAAACCTCGATCGGCTCCTATCCGCATTTCGACGGTCGGCGCTTCTCGACCGAACTCATTGTCCGGGCGCGCGACCAGGCGATCGTCGATGCGGCAGCCGCCGATGTCGAGGCGATGATCGATGCGATCCGGAACGAGAAGGATGCGGCCGCCACGCGCGATCTCGGCACCGGCGAGGTGGCCTGAGCCCGCTTTCCTTCGCGGCTCAAGCCACTCCCGACTTGACCTCGGTCAAGGCGGAACCTGGTGATGGAACCCATAGTTATCTCATGCGGACATTAAATATGGGCCGCAAGAGGAGACGACCATGGGTTACCGCACACTTCTTGCCATATTGGACACACCGAAAACCACGCAACAGGTGACGGATTTTGCCGTCGCCATTGCCAACCAGTTTCAATCGCATGTGATCGGCGCCCATGCGGAGGCCGTGGCCATGGTGCCGCTGGTCGCGCCGATGGAAATCCCCGATCCCGCCACCGTGCAGGCGCTGCAGGACATGGCGCATCAGGAGACGGAAAGCGTGGAGCGGATCTTCCGCGGTATCGGCAACCGCGAAGGCCTGTCGCATGAATGGCGCAGCTTCGTCACATCCTCCGGCTTCAATTCCGCCGCCCTGATCGACAGTGCGCGCAGCGTCGATCTCGTCATCGCCGCCCAGGGTGAAGCGGGCATGCTGTCGGAGACCCGTTCCGAACTCGAGAGCTTCCTGTTCGAAAGCGGACGCCCAGTGCTGCTCATCCCGCATATCCTGAAGGCGCCGAAGCCGATCCGCCGGGTGCTCGTTGCCTGGAACGGCTCGCGCGAGGCGGCCCGCGCCACCTTCGACGCCGTGCCCTTCCTGATGGCGGCGGAAGAGGTCGAGATCTTCACCGTCGACGCTTCCGACACCTCCACACAGACCGGCGCAATCGCCGGCGCCGAGATCGCCGCTTCGCTTGCCCGCCACGGGATCAAGGTGACCGTCACGGCGTCGGAAAAGACCGGCCTCGACCCGGCGATCGCCATCGAGAACCGGCTGTCGGACAGCTCCATCGATCTCCTGGTCATGGGCGCCTATGGCAACAAACGCTGGTGGGAAATGCTGTTCGGCGGCGTCACCCGCACACTGCTCGATTCGATGACGGCACTGACGCTTCTGTCGCGCTGATTGATCGGCTGATCGGGCGGGAACGCGAGGCCTTGCCAGAGGCTTCGGATTCCCGCTAATAGCAACGGCCAAAGACTGGAACCCTTTGAGGGGACGAGGTTCGCGCGGTATCTGCCGCGCGAAACGCGTTTCGGGACCGCGCAAGACGGTCCGCCTGAAAGGATCCGGTCGACGGCGCCGCAATCCGGCGCGGACGATATCATCCAGCCAGCGGAGCCCCGTGCATGTCTCTCCCCGATAAAGCCTTTCCCGTTTCCTGGGATCAGTTCCACCGCGATGCGCGTGCGCTCGCCTGGCGCCTCGCCGGCCTCGGCCAGGACTTCCGCGCCATCGTCTGCATCACCCGCGGCGGCCTGGTACCCGCGGCGATCATCTCGCGCGAACTCAACATCCGCCTGATCGAGACGGTCTGCATCGCCTCCTACCATGACTACGTCAACCAGGGCGAAATGAACCTCCTGAAGGGCATCACCGCCGAGCTGATGGTCAATGGCGGCGAAGGCGTGCTCGTCGTCGACGATCTGACCGACACCGGCAAGACCGCGCTTGAAGTGCGCGAAATGATGCCGAAGGCGCATTTCGCCTGCGTCTATGCCAAGCCGAAGGGCGTGCCAACCATCGACACCTTCGTTACCGAAGTGTCCCAGGACACCTGGATCTATTTCCCCTGGGACATGGGCTTCACCTATCAGGAGCCGATCGCCAAGGGCTCGAAGGGCTGATCCAAGCCCCGCCGCCAGCATCAAACCCGCCTGTCACCCGCAGGCGGGTTTTTTCTTGGCCGGCAAAAGCCCTCCTACCCTCCAATATCTCGGCCAGACGCCTCGCTTATTGCGCACGCCTGATGACAGGACGGAACAATTCGGCCGCTCGGCCGTATGGCTCTCATGTTCCACTCCCAACGGTAGAGAGCAACTGATGGCCACCCTCCACTCGCCGCCGACAGCCTCGAACGCCTATCCGGCTTCGGCGCTATTTGTCCCCTTCCCCTTCGTCTGCTTCACGCTGACGCTGATCACCGACATCCTCTACTGGCGCACGTCACATCTGATGTGGAGCAACTTCTCCGACTGGCTCTTGTTCTTCGGCCTGATCTTCGGCGGCTTGTCCATCCTGGCCGGCCTCGTCGATCTCGCCCGCCCGGCAACTCGGGCGCTGCGCCCGAGCTGGCCTGCAGTGCTGGCCTATCTCGCGGTTTTGGTGCTCGCCTTCATCAACAGCTTCATCCACGCCGGCGACGGCTGGACGGCGATCGTACCTTACGGTCTTGCCGCATCCCTGATCACCGTGATCGCGATGATCGCCTGCGTCTACCTCACCGCCGAACAGCGCAGCGCCGACGCCTGGAGAACACCATGACCCGCACCACCTTCACGCTCCGTCACGCCGCCCTCGCCTCCACCGCCGTCCTGGCGCTGGCGCTTGCCGGCTGCAGCGACGACAACGGCAATTTTGACGTCACCAGCCAGATCGGACCCGACCCCGTCCTGCCCGAACCGAGCCAGTCGCTTGTGCCCGACCTCAAGGTCGCGGAGGTCATTGGCTGGGGTGCGGACGAGACACCCGACGTCATCGACGGCTTCACGGTCACGGCCTATGCGAAAGATCTCGTCAATCCGCGCACGGTGCACACGCTGCCGAATGGCGATGTGCTTGTCGTGCAGAGCAAGGCACCTCCCGGCAAGCCGGTCGAGCGACCGAAGGACGTCATTCGCGGCTTCATCATGTCGATCGCATCGGGTGGGGGTGGTGGCGACAAGCCGACCAACCTCATCACACTGCTGCGCGACACGGACCGCGACGGCACGGTCGATGAACGGCACGATCTGCTGACCGATCTCAATTCGCCCTTCGGCCTCGCCTTCGTCGACGACACGCTCTATGTCGCGGCTGCCGATGCAGTGCTCGCCTATGACTACCAGCTCGGGCAGAACGCGATCACCACGCCACCGCGCGTGCTCAGCCCCTTGCCGGGTGGCCCGATCAATCACCACTGGACCAAGGATCTGGCGCTCAGCCCAGATGGCCGCTTCCTCTACGCCTCGGTCGGCTCGAACTCGAATGCCGGCGAACGCGGTCTCGAGGCCGAGAAGGGCCGCGCCGCAATCTGGCAGATCGACCGGGAAACCGGTGCCTCGCGCGTCTATGCATCAGGCCTGCGCAACCCGAACGGCTTGACGATCAATCCGGAGAGCGGCGCGCTCTGGACAGTCGTCAACGAGCGCGACGAACTCGGCCCCAATCTCGTGCCCGACTACATGACCTCGGTGCAGGACCGCGGCTTTTACGGCTGGCCGTGGAGCTATTATGGTCAGCATGTCGATCCGCGCCTGCATCCGCCACGGCCTGACATGGTCGAGCAGGCGATCAAGCCGGACTATGCGCTCTCGAGCCATGTCGCCGCGCTCGGTCTCGCCTTCTCCATGGGCATGGCCATGCCTGACGACTTTACCAACGGCGCCTTTGTCGGCAATCGCGGCAGCTGGAACCGCGACCAGTTCAACGGCTACAAGGTGCTTTACGTGCCCTTCGAGAATGGCGCACCCGCAGGTGAGGCGCGTGATGTCGTGACCGGCTTCCTCAATGGCGAGGAACAGGCACGCGGCCGCCCCGTCGGCCTCGGCTTCGACGGCACCGGCGCTCTGCTTGTCGCCGACGATGCCGGCAATACGGTCTGGCGCGTCGCGGCGCAGAATGCGACGGCGATTTCCGAACCGCTCGGCACGGACGAAATGCCGCCGGGCTCTCCGGTTGCCGCGGAACAGGCTGCCGCGGCGGAAGCCGTCGAAGGCACACCGCCGGCGAACGCACCGGCCGAGGGCACACCAGCCAGCGACACCCCTGCGCCGGACGCCACAACGCCGTCCTCCACGCCGCCGACCTTAGAAGATCCGGCGGTAGCACCAACCCCGGATGCGCCGGCCAATACTGGCGATGGCACGCTCGCACCTCCGACACCGCCCCAGACGGATGTGCCAGCAACGGGACCGGAGGGTGCTGTCCAGGATGCAACGCCTGCAACGCCAGCGCCTGCTCAGCCCTGACCTTTTGCGGCTTCCAAAGACCAGAAAGCCCTCTGCCGGATGTGGCGGAGGGCTTTCGATTTGATCAGGCTCGCTTCTGTGGTCAGGCGGGCAAACGCCGATCGTATTCGTCCCTTAGCTTGAGCCAGCCATCCCAGAACGGCTCCGCCCGCGTGCCGTCGAGCTTGGCCTTGAGAATGTCGAGATGCATGTGCCAGCCGGCACCGACCATGAGCAGATTGGCACGATCAGAAATGCGCCGATGGGTGATCGTCAGGAGCACCTCATCTCCGTCCGCCTTCAGATCGAAGGCGACCTCACCGCTCTCGCCCCAGGTGAACACGAGCCGTTTCTCCGTCTGCACCTCGAGCACGCGGCTTGTCATCCGCATCTCCTCACTGAACCCTTCCGGCCTATGCCCGGGCGGGTCCGTCAGTTCCTCGTTGCGCCATACAAGTTCAAAGGTCGAACCCGCCTTTGCTTCCATCGCGCCTGCCGCCAGCCATTTGCGCCGCATCTCGCCATCGGTCAGGTATGACCAGATTCGCGAAGCGGGTCCGGGCAACAGCCGTTCGATCACCAGCGTTGAGGGCTCGGTCAATCGACCATAGGGATTTACGTCCAGTCTTTCCGTCATCGTCATTCTCCATCAGGTTTCTGTCGGGGAAATGCGGCATCCTCCGCGTGGAGGAGCCGTTCGAGGACATCCAGCCGGCCGGTCCAGAAGTGCTCGTAGGCGCTCAGCCACTGGTGGGCACCGGCAAGCGGTCCCGGATCCAGTCGGCAGAGATGGGTTCGGCCCCGGATCTCGCGGCGGATGAGGCCGGCGGCTTCCAGGACCTTGATGTGTTTGGAGGCGGCGGCCAGCGACATGGAAAAAGGCTCGGCCAGTTCGCCGACGCTCCTTTCTCCTTGCGACAGGGCCGCCAGCATGCGCCGACGCGTTTCGTCGCCCAGCGCGTGAAAGATCATGTCCAAGGGGTTTTGCACAATATCAACCATGTGGTTGAATATCTGCGGACATCACTCGATTGTCAACCTCTTGGTTTAATGACGGATGATCTGGGAGCTCTAGAAGAGTAGCAGCCCAGCGACAAACAGCAGGATGAAGCCGCCGCCGATGACGAGTGACCAGGCCGAGAGCGCAAAGCCGGGCTTTGCGCCACTGTCTGACTGGGCGGAGTAATCGGTGGTCCGTAGCACCTCCGTGCCTTCGCCGTTTTCGCTTGGCTCCGTCGCCATCAGTGTCTCCCTTGTCGTTACCTCAGCAGGTAACCCGTCGATTATCCCTTGGTTCCGATGACCGTCCGGTTGGCTGACGCAAGAAGGCAAGGAACCCTGCCCCCCCTCCTCCGTTTCTTCCTCACAGCAGGAGAGGATTTCCATGAACACGCGGTCGAAATTTCAACTGATGGCACGGGCTGGTTATGGCGCCCGCGGCATCGTATTTCTGATGATTGCAGCTATCGCTCTGTTTTCGAGCTTTGCCGGATCGAAGCCGGACACCAATTCGGCGCTGGAGACAATCTTGCAGCAGCCGTTCGGACGGATCTGGATTGGCCTCATCGGCCTTGGCCTTGCGGGCTTCGTCGTCTGGCGTCTCGCCCAGTCGCTCGCCAATGCCGACGGGCAGGACAACGACATGAAGGGCTATGCGATCCGCGCCGCCCTTTTCGGCAGCGCGATCACCTATGCGGGCCTTGCAATGACCAGCCTGTTGATGGCGCTCCAAATGTCCGGTGGCGGTGGCTCGGGCGGCGAGGAAGGTCTGGCCGCCTGGGTGATGGCCCAGCCTTTCGGTCGCTATCTCGCCGGTATCATCGGCATCGGCTTTGTCATCGGCGGTATCGTCACGGCCTTGAAAGGTATCAGGCGCAAGTTCGGCCGCTATCTCGACCTCGACGCAGAGAAGAACTCGCCGGCCGTGCTGATTTCGATCTACGGGCTCGTCGCGCGCGGCCTGGTCTTCGGCATCATCGGGGTCTTCTTCCTCTATGCCGCCTTCACTGTTGATCCTGACCAGGCCGGCGGCATGGCCGACGCTTTGGCCTGGGTGCAGAGCCTGCCCTTCGGCGGCATCATCTATGCCGTGGTCGCAGTCGGTCTCGCCGCCTTCGGCGTCTACAACTTCGTGGAGGCCCGCTACCGGCACATCAATGCGCCGGAGGCCGGCGACCTGCGCCGTCATCTACCGATCGGTGGCACGAACTGACCTTTGAGAAGGTGTCTTGCGTGCCGTCACAGCAGAGCCTGCGATGGCACGATGGTCACCCCCGATGTCGTCGACACGGCGGCATCGAGCATGGCGCGGGCGATCGCGTGCGGCGGGTTCGGCTTGATGGAGGGCGGCAGGATCGGATCCAGAATCGAAAGCACCCTGCCCGCCCAATGCTCCATCGGCCGTGGCTCTTGGCGCGGACCATCGATGAGCCCGGGACGAACCACCACGGTCCGGTGGAAGCCGATCTTGAGGATATCACGCTCCGTCTCTCCCTTGACCCGACTGTAGAAGAAGAGCGACGTCACGTCGGCTCCCTTCGCCGAGTTGAGAACGAAGGTCCGCGCGCCGTGAGCCTTTGCAAGCCTTGCAATCTCCAGAGGATAGTCGTGGTCGACCTGACGGAAGCGCTCGCGTGATCCGGCCGTCTTCAGCGTTGTGCCGAGAGCACAGATCACCGCATCGACGGCCCAGATCGACGGATCCTGCGGAAGATTGTCGAAATCCACCACCGGCGCCGAAAGGCCAGCTCGTTCCGGCAGCGGCCGGCGGGTCGGGGCGGTTACCGCCGATACGCGTGGGTCGGCGAGCGCCAGGTTGAGGACATGACTGCCGACAAGTCCGGTGGCGCCCAACAGCAACAGATGCATGATTCCGTCTCCCTCTTCCGATGTCTCGCCTCAGGGCCAGTGCCAAGGCGCAATGCAGGCCTCAATGCACGCCAAGACTGCCCGTTCCATCACACAAACGAAAGAAGCGCCGCATTGCTGCGGCGCTTCTGCATTTAACTAGTTAGCGATTTCCCGAAGTTTCTCAGGCGGCCGTGCGATAGCCGGCCGAGCCGGCCGATGCGCCACCTTCCAGCTTGAAGCGGGCGAGCTGCGCCTGCAGCTGGCGGGCTTCGCTGGCGAGAACCTGGCTGGCGGCCGTTGTCTCTTCGACCATGGCGGCGTTCTGCTGGGTCATCTGGTCCATGTGGTTGACCGAGGTGTTGATCTCGCCGAGCGCTGCCGACTGCTCTTCGGCAGCACGGGCAATCGTCACGACGTGATCGTTGACGCGGTTGACCAGCGATTCGATTTCCTTCAGCGCCTCGCCGGTGGACAGAACGAGCGACACGCCGCCCTTCACTTCCTCGGCCGAGGTGTTGATCAGGGTCTTGATCTCCTTCGCAGCATTCGCCGAGCGCTGGGCCAGTTCACGCACCTCCTGGGCGACGACGGCGAAACCACGACCGGCTTCACCGGCGCGCGCAGCTTCGACGCCTGCGTTCAGCGCCAAGAGGTTGGTCTGGAAGGCGATCTCGTCGATCACGGAGATGATCTGGCTGATCTTCTGCGAGGACTGCTCGATGCGGCCCATGGCGTCGATCGCGTTGCGAACGATATCGCCCGACTTGCCAGCGCTCGACTTGGTCTCGTCGACCATGTGCGAAGCTTCCTTGGCGCGCTGGGTCGAGGTCTTGACCGTGGTGGTGATTTCCTCAAGCGCTGCGGCGGTCTCTTCCAGCGAAGCAGCCTGCTGCTCGGTGCGGCGGGCGAGCTGGTTGGCGGCCGACGACAGCTCGCCGGAATTGCCGGTGATGGTGCCAGCAGCGCTCAGGATGTTCTGCATGGTCTGGCGCAGAACGGCCATGGTCTGGTTGACGTTGCCCTGCAGTTCGGCAAAGGCGCCCTGGAACTGGCCCTGCATGTCATGCGTGAGGTCAGCATCGGCAAGCGCTGCAATGACGCGGCGCACTTCGGTCACGCCGCGATCGACGCTTTCGACCAGCTCGTTGACCGAGGCTGCAAAGCGCTGCAGGTCCGCATCCTCATAGGTCTTGGAGATGCGCTTTGAGAAGTCGCCGGCAGCGGCAGCGGCGACGATATCGCTGATCGAGGTTTGCAGGTCACGGCTCTGGGCGTGGAGGGCCGCTTCCTGCGCTTCCATGGCACGCATCTGCGCTTCATTGGTTCGGAAGACTTCGAGCGCACGCGCCATCTCGCCGATCTCATCCTTGCGCTCGGTACCGGCAATCGCGTTGCCGAGCTTGCCGGAGGCCATTTCCGTCATGACGGCGGTCAGGCTGCGGATCGGGTTGACGATGCCGCGGCGGGCAAGCAGGAAGCTGATCGCGACGCCTGCGAGAATGCAGACGGCGGCGGTGACGATCTGGACCAGCATGGTGAAGCCAGAGGCGGCCAGCGCGTTTTCACGCGAACCTGTTAGGCTCTCGGCCGACGAGGTCGAATATTCCTTGACGACTGATGTCACTGTCTTCTGCGCCTCGAGCGCCTTGGCGAGCTCGGCCTTCATGACGGCGAGATCCTGACCAGCCGGCGTGGCGGCGACGGCCACCATGGCGCGGATCTGGTTGAAATAGGCATCCAGCGCCTGCTTGGTGCGATCGAGGATCTGGGCTTCGGCCGGGCTCGCGGTGGTCGCGATCTTCGGCAGGCGTGCGAGCATCTCGGCGGCACGCTTGTCGGTTTCGGCCGCGAAATCTGCCGCCTTTTCAGGCGCCAGCGCCAGCTGGTAGGTCATGCGCGAAATGGCGATGATGTCGACGCGCAGGTCCATGGCCTCGCGGGCCACCTCCTCGCGGGCGCCGGTATCCTTGAGGGCCGCGCCCAGCGAGGAGAGACCGCTTGCGCCGACGGCTGCAATAGCGGCAGCCGCCACGCCCATCAGGACGACGACAAGGCTGACCTTCTTCAGAATGGAAAGATTGGCAATACTCATGGAAAATCTCACTCCGTGCGAACCCGCCATCCTGGCAGGCGGCCCTGACCGGCCGGGCATGGAGCTCATTCCATACGTCTGCACCTCTTCTACGCGTCACATGTTGCAATTTCGTTGCTGCGCAACACAGGAAAGACGCAGATGATTTTTAGGCCACTCCCCGCGGGGCGCGGACGGGGCGGGCGATGCAGCGTGTCAATGAGCAAATTCTTGGCAGGCCTAATCCCCAGGTTTTTGAGCAACAGGTGCAGCCTTTCGCGAAAGCCCCCAAATGCGGGGCGCCGTTTGCCCCGGCGGCTCATTTCGGCACGAATTTTATCCCGTGACATCTGGTTGACGGAGCGACATGCGGGGCCGCTTGCATCACATCGTCCGAGAAAGCCCTTTCATTCCCGTGACTTCGCTCTTTTGCCCGTTATCCACAATCCAACACCACAAGATATAGCGTTAACATTTCCTTCACAGACCACCCCTTGACGGAATCAGTCGGGACGATGTTAATGGACCCTGTTGCGGCGGCGACTGGACCGGGCATTAACGAGGCCGGGTGTCATCAAACATTGTGGCGGCTTTCTTTGAGGTGGAACGGCGTTCTGACGACGCCCTCCACGGCAGGAAATTTGTGCGATTTTTGACCGCCGGACAGGGGGTCTGGGTCTGGCGGCAATTGTGTGGTAAAACTATATTTAGTATTTGCAGCCACCATCACCACAAGATAGAGGGTGCACTCATCTCCGGATGAATCACCTGACGGACGAACCAGTGAACGGCTGCGCGACCCATCGTGCGACCGAACGAAATTTCTCGCGCCGATTTCCGGCGCCCTAGATCGAGGGACACAGGCAGATGCGCATTGAACGTCGCTTCACCAAACCGGGACAGTCCGCTTACGCGGAGATCGAGTTCCGCAAGGCCATCAGCGAAATCAAGAACCCCGACGGCTCAATCGTATTTCGTCTTGCCGACATCGACGTGCCCGTCCAGTTCAGCCAGGTGGCGGCGGATATTCTCGCCCAGAAGTATTTCCGCAAGGCCGGCGTGCCGAAGGTGCTGAAGAAGGTTGAGGAGAACGACGTTCCTTCCTTCCTGTGGCGCTCGGTTGCCGATGAAAAGGCACTCGCTGCCCTCCCCGAGAACGAGCGTTATGGCTCGGAAACCGATGCTCGCCAGGTCTTCGATCGCCTGGCCGGCACCTGGGCCTATTGGGGCTGGAAGGGCAAGTATTTCTCCTCCGAAGAAGACGCTGCCGCCTTCAAGGACGAGCTTGCCTATATGCTCGCCACCCAGCGCGTCGCACCGAATTCGCCGCAGTGGTTCAACACCGGCCTGCACTGGGCCTATGGCATCGACGGCCCCGGCCAGGGCCATTTCTATGTCGACCCCTTCACCGGCAAGCTCGTCAAGTCCAAGTCGGCCTATGAGCACCCGCAGCCGCATGCCTGCTTCATCCAGTCCGTCGAGGACGATCTCGTGAACGAAGGCGGCATCATGGACCTCTGGGTCCGCGAAGCCCGTCTGTTCAAGTATGGCTCCGGCACCGGCTCCAACTTCTCCTATCTGCGCGGCGAAGGCGAAAAGCTGTCCGGCGGCGGTCGCTCGTCCGGCCTCATGTCGTTCCTGAAGATCGGCGACCGGGCTGCCGGCGCCATCAAGTCCGGCGGCACCACCCGCCGTGCGGCCAAGATGGTCGTGGTCGACATCGACCATCCGGATATCGAAGCCTATATCGACTGGAAGGTGAAGGAAGAGCAGAAGGTTGCCGCCCTCGTCACCGGTTCCAAGGTCGTCGCCAAGCATCTGAAGGCGATCATGAAGGCCTGCGTCAACTGCGAGGCTGACAACGGCGCCTGCTTCGACCCGAACGAGAACCCTGCCCTCAAGCGCGAAATCAAGGCCGCGAAGAAGGACCAGGTTCCGGAAAACTACATCAAGCGCGTCATCCAGTTCGCCCAGCAGGGCTACAAGGATCTCGACTTCAAGACCTATGACACGGACTGGGATTCGGAAGCCTATCTGACCGTGTCGGGCCAGAACTCCAACAACTCGGTCTCGCTGAAGGACGACTTCCTGCGCGCCGTCGAGAATGATGGCGACTGGAACCTGACCGCCCGCAAGGACGGCAAGGTGATGAAGACGCTGAAGGCCCGCGACCTCTGGGACAAGATCTCCTATGCCGCCTGGGCATCGGCAGATCCTGGCCTGCACTTCAACACGACGATGAACGACTGGCACACCTCGCCGGCAGCGGGCCCGATCCGCGCGTCGAACCCGTGCTCGGAATACATGTTCCTCGACGACACGGCCTGCAACCTGGCTTCGCTGAACCTGCTCCGCTTCAAGGATCAGAAGACCAAGAACATCGACATCGCCGACTACGAACATGCCGTTCGCCTGTGGACCGTCGTTCTCGAAGTCTCCGTGATGATGGCGCAGTTCCCGTCGCGCCAGATCGCCGAACGCTCCTATGAATACCGCACGCTCGGCCTCGGCTACGCAAACATCGGCGGCCTGCTGATGTCCTCGGGCATCCCGTATGATAGCGCCGAAGGCCGTGCCATCGCCGGTGCGCTCACCGCCATCATGACCGGCGTCTCCTATGCGACGTCAGCCGAAATGGCCTCGGAACTCGGCCCCTTCCCGGGCTTTGCGCCGAACCGCGACAACATGCTGCGCGTCATCCGCAACCATCGCCGCGCAGCGCTCGGCCTGTCGGACGGCTATGAAGGCCTCTCCGTCAACCCGGTCCCGCTGGTCCATGCTGAATGCACGGATCCGGCCCTCATCGCCCATGCGACGGCTGCCTGGGACAAGGCTTTGGCGCTCGGCGAAAAGCATGGCTACCGCAATGCCCAGGTCTCGGTCATCGCACCAACCGGCACGATCGGTCTCGTCATGGACTGCGACACGACAGGCATCGAGCCCGATTTTGCGCTCGTGAAGTTCAAGAAGCTCGCCGGTGGCGGCTACTTCAAGATCATCAACGCTGCCGTTCCGGAAGCGCTGCGCTCGCTCGGCTATTCGGAAAGCCAGATCGCCGAAATCGACGCCTATGCCGTCGGCCATGGCAACCTGAACCAGGCGCCGGGCATCAATCCCTCGACGCTCAAGGCCAAGGGCTTCACCGACGAGAAGATCGAAGCCGTCAACGGCGCGCTGAAGGCCGCCTTCGACATCAAGTTTGTCTTCAACCAGTGGACGCTCGGCGCCGACTTCCTGAAAGAGACCCTCAAGGTCTCCGACGAGCAGCTCGCCGACATGAGCTTCAACCTGCTCGACCACATGGGCTTCTCGAAGAAGGACATCGAAGCCGCCAACATCCACGTCTGCGGTGCGATGACGCTCGAAGGCGCCCCCTTCCTCAAGAAGGAGCACCTGCCTGTCTTCGATTGCGCCAATCCGTGCGGCAAGATCGGCAAGCGTTATCTCTCGGTCGAATCCCACATCCGCATGATGGCCGCGGCCCAGCCGTTCATCTCAGGCGCGATCTCCAAGACGATCAACATGCCGAACGAAGCCACCGTCGAAGATTGCGGCTCCGCCTACATGCTGTCCTGGAAACTGGCACTGAAGGCCAACGCGCTTTACCGCGACGGCTCGAAGCTTTCCCAGCCGCTCAACGCCTCGCTGATCGAGGACGAGGATGACGAGGACGGCGTCGACGAACTGCTGCAGCAGCCGATGGCGGCCCAGGCGGTCACCATCACGGAACGCATCGTCGAGCGCATCGTCGATCGTGTCGTGCGCGAACAGGAAAAGCTGCCGACCCGCCGCAAGGGTTACACCCAGAAGGCCAAGATCGGTGGTCACACCATCTTCCTGCGCACCGGCGAATATGACGACGGCCGTCTCGGCGAAATCTTCCTTGACATGAACAAGGAAGGCTCGGCCCTGCGCGCCTTCATCAACAACTTCGCCATCTCCGTCTCGCTCGGCCTGCAATATGGCGTGCCGCTCGAGGAATATGTCGACGCCTTCACCTTCACCAAGTTCGAGCCGGCCGGCATGGTCACCGGCAACGACGCGATCAAGAATGCGACGTCGATCCTCGACTACGTCTTCCGCGAACTGGCGATCTCCTATCTCGGTCGCCACGACCTCGCGCATGTCGACACCTCGGACTTCTCGACCACGGCACTCGGCCGCGGCATGAAGGAAGGCAAGGCGGATGTCGTCTCCAAGGGCCTGACCCGCGGTTACAAGCCGACGCTCGTCTCGAGCCACATGCCGGCAGCGGCCAGCGCCGAGCCCAAGGGTGCAGCAACCGCCGCCCCCGCCAAGGCCTCGGCCACCGTCACCGCCTTCTCCTCTTCGGGCGCCACTGCCCGCAAGCTCGAAGTAACGACCGCGATCGCCACCTCCGAAGTCGTGTCCTTCAAGCGCGACTACGAGGAGCGCGCCGTGGAACTGGCCGAGGAGATCGCCTCCGAAAGCGTCTTCACCGACGCTACGGCGGATGAGGCGGCAGCTGCCAAGGCCGACGCCAAGAAGCTCGAGGCCTCCCGCCGCATGCGCTCGATTGCGCAGGGGTATACGGGCAACATGTGCTCGGAATGCCAGAACTTCACCATGGTGCGGAACGGCACCTGCGAGAAGTGCGACACGTGCGGCGCTACGAGCGGGTGCAGCTGATTGGCTGAGAATTGAACGAGATTTCGGCCCGGGGGAAACCTCGGGCCGAAGTGGTTTTGGGCACCCCACCTCCCCCCATACGGGGGGAGGACGGAAAATCGAAGGCTTAGGCGAGCGCAAGCCGCCTAAACTTCAGATTTTCCTGGAGAGGGGATCGGTGCTGGGGGCACGACATAACCGACCCCCTCACTTGCGATTTCTGATGTTTAGGCGGCTTGCGCTCGCCTAATTCATCGAAATCGCTTTCTCCCCCACCAAGGGGGAGATGGGCGTTGCGCCCGGCGGTTCGCTCCCGCTTCTCCCCAGCGGGGAGAAGATGGTCCAAAGGACCAGATGAGGGGGGCGCGAAGCGCAAGGCAAGATGGTACAGCGGTTGAGGGTTCCTCACTATTCTTGGCCCGCCGGCATTCGGCTGCGCCGCCCCCTCATCCGGCGCTTTCGCGCCACCTTCTCCCCGCTGGGGAGAAGAGGAAAGCCGCCGTCCGCGCCCCATTTCCCGAAAAAAGGGGGATGAATTCAGAAAATCCCCCAACAAAATCAACACAACAAAGTTTTTTCATCCCCGCCCATTTCCACGCGCTTACCCTAATCCCCGTCCCGCCCTCGGATACACC
>NZ_LJIB01000021.1:0-8520 GCF_001295785.1 Rhizobium sp. AAP116 | reverse complement strand
TAGGCCTGCTCGAACAGCGACTGGCAGGAGGATAGGACGAGGCCCGCCGAGACGATCACGGCGACACTCGACGCAAACCTGAAAGGCCGGCGCCGCAGATTCGTCTCTGCAGCTATCGCGCTGTTCCGGCTCAAAAACTGCATCCTGCCCCTTCACCCTGTTCCCGAACGATCGCCAACCTGGCAACATCCGGGTGCAGCATCCAATTGCCTTCAGCCGATATCCGCATTCTGCTGATCCGGCAGCATTTCACATAGTGCGAAAACACCACTCGCTCCAGAAGATAGTCACGCCGAGGCAAATGACCAATGGTCTTGCCGCAGGAACAACTATTCCCAACGCGCATGGCAGGCGCGGGCGACGAAATTAAGGCGATTGGGGTGCAATTGCCGTCGTGCCGAGGAAGTCGCGCACGGCTGTGACATCTGTTCTCGCGAGAAAATCGCTCTTCGATGCATTCACCACGACATGGCCGTTTTCGAGGAAAACGACATGGTGCGCCAAACGAAGCACGTCACGCGGATCGTGGGTGACGAGCAGGATGGTGGCCGCTGTTTCAGCATGCAGTTCGGCGAGAAGGTCAACCATTGCGCTTCGCAGACCAGGATCCAATGCGGCGAAGGGTTCGTCGAGGAGCAGGATCGGGCGGCTGCGGACCAAGGCGCGAGCGAAGGCTGCCCGCTGCCGCTCTCCGCCCGAGAGAGAACCCGGCAGCCGCCGCTCGTAGCCCGCGAGGCCCACGCGATCCAAAGCGGCGGAGATCGCCTTGCGGTCAGCGGAGGTCAAACGCATGCCAGGATGGA
Organism: Rhizobium sp. AAP116; assembly: GCF_001295785.1. NCBI lineage: Bacteria > Pseudomonadati > Pseudomonadota > Alphaproteobacteria > Hyphomicrobiales > Rhizobiaceae > Rhizobium > Rhizobium sp. AAP116. Next base: position 7,717 of record NZ_LJIB01000021.1, on the reverse strand, counting down.
TGCCGAGGCCGATATTGGTGAACAGGTCGAGATGGGCAAAGAGGTTGTTGTCCTGGAAGACCAGCGAGACCGGCCTCTCCGCCGGCGCCAGATCCGTTACATCTCGATCAGCTATTTTGATCCGGCCGGTCTCAGGTTGCTCGAAGCCGGAGACGAGGTTGAGCAGGGTCGACTTGCCGGATCCGGATGGGCCGACAATACACGTGATCTTGCCGGCATCGAGACCGAAATCGAAGTGAAACTCGCTTTGGCCGAGTGTAAGTCGCACCGCATCGAGGCGGATTGCCGTCGAAGTCTCATCGCGCATCGGGGGCCTCCCGTTCACTTGCTTGACGCGTTCCAGGCGCTCCGAGGAGCGCGAGGAGGAGACACAGCATTCCGAGTAACAGAGCAAGTCCATCAGCATCCGTGCTGCGGTAGCTTCCCATGGACGCATAGATGAGGGCGGGTAGTGTCATGATGTTTTCCGAGCCGAACAGGGCGACTGCTCCGAGATCTCCCAAGGAAAGTGCCATGGAAAAGGCGAGCGCGGTCAGAAATGGCCGTTTCAGCTCCGGCCAGTCGACGCGGCGCAGACGCTGAGCGACGGACAGGCCAAGGCTTTCGGCAAGGCGCCCCGTGCGCGCCCGGTGCTCGCGATAGGCCGGCTCCAGCACGCGCACGGCAAACGGCAGGGCCATCAGGGCATTGATGCCGGCGACGACCAAGGGCGCGAAGCTTGCGATCTCACCGCTCGATCGGAGCGCGAGAAACCAGCCGGTGGCAAGCACGCTCGTCGGGATAAGCAGAACCAGCGATGAGAGCGAGGCAAGCGCGATCGACATGAGGCGATTGCCGACATTCCGGTTTCGCTGCGTGTCGATTTCGGTCCTTGCTGCGACCGCGCCAAAGGCAAGCAGTGTCGCCGTAACGCCTGACACGAGCGCTACCAGCAGGCTGGTCAGAGCCGCCTGCTGGAACGTCGATTGCGATATCAGCCGAGCGAGGTCTGCCTGTAGTCCCGAGACGACGACCTGGCCAAGCGGCAGGATGAGAAAGAGGCCGGCCAGCGAGAGCAGCAGCGCGTCGATCAAACGGACGAGCGGGCGTCGGCCATCGAAACGAGGGAAACGGCGCCCGCTTGTGACACCGGTGTCGGAGGCTGCGGGCAGCAGGCTGAGGCCGATGAGGATCACGCCGGTGACCGTGATCTGCAGCAGTGCCAGCGATACGGCGCGCTCCGGATTGAAGTCGAAGCGCAGAGCCTGGTAGATGGCGACCTCGATTGTCGTTGCAGCAGGCCCCCCGCCGAAGATCAGCACCAGCGTGAAGCTCGTCACGCAGAGCATGAAGATCAGCCCCGCGGCCCCCGGGATGACGCGCGCCAGGACAGGCCACTCGATGAAGCGGAAGGTGGCGATCGGCGAGAGGCCGAGGCTTGCCGACATCCGCCAGTATTCGGCCGGCACGCGCTCCAGGGCAGACAGCATCAGTCGTGTGGCAAGCGGCAGGTTGAAAAAGACATGGGCAATCAGAATTCCGGTCAGGCCGTAGACCGAGATGGGCTGCAAGAGACCGAGGCCTCCCAAGGCATCGTTGACGATGCCGTTGCGGCCGAAAATACCGATCAGCCCCAGTGCGCCGATCAGAACGGGAAGTCCCATGGGAACCGCCATCAGACGGATCAGCCAGATTCGTCCGGGGAAAGCCGGCTGTCGAGCAAGCGCGCTGACGACAGGCAAGGCAAGCCCGACGGAGAGGAGCGTCGACAGGAAGGCCTGCCAGAGGGTGAATGACAGCACCGAACGGACGACTGGATCGCCGAAGGCCTGCAGAATGCCGACGGTCATTCTCCCGGCGAGCAGTGCGGTCAGGGCGATGCCGACGAAGGCCGCCACTGCCAGCAAAACCAAAAGGCCGCCCGCGAGTGCGGGCAGCCTCTGACGTTTCGACTGGTGAAGCGGTCGGAGCATCCGGTGTTACTTCAGCGTCATGGCCTTCAGCCACTCGTCGATCCAGGCCTGACGGTTGGCCGCAACTTCGGCCGGGTCCATCAGGAAGGTGGTCTTCGGCTGGACGAGCTTGCCGAAGGCGTCCGGCAGGGGCTCTGATGTGGCGGCGACCGGCATCATCCAGTTGTTGGTGGGGATGGTGTCCTGGAAGCCGGGCTGCAGCATGAAGGCGAGGAACTGGCGGGCGAGTTCCTTTTCCGGCGCCGTCTTCAGAAGGCCTGCGACCTCGATCTGGATATAATGCCCTTCGGAGAACTCGGCCGCCTGATAGCGGTCGGTCTCTTCGGCGACCATGTGATAGGCCGGCGAGGTGGTGTAGGAGAGGACCATCGGTGCCTCGCCCTTGGTGAACAGGCCATAGGCTTCCGACCAGCCTGGCGTGACGGTCAGGACACGGTCCTTGAGCTTGGCCCAGGCTTCCGGTGCCTGGTCGCCATAGACCGACTTGACCCAGAGCAGCAGGCCGAGACCCGGCGTCGAGGTGCGCGGATCCTGGATGACAATCTTTTGGGCCGGATCGCCCTCGACGAGATCCTTCAGGCTCGTCGGCGGGGTCTTGATGACCTCGGTGTCGTAGATCACGGCGAAATGGCCGTAGTCATAGGGCAGGAAGACATCGTCGCTGAAACCGCCCGGCACCTTCACGGCCGAGGCATCAACGCCATGCGCTTCGAAGAGACCGGTCTGCTTGGCTTCCTCGACGAGATTGGTGTCGAGCCCGAGAACGACGTCGGCCTTGGATGTCTCGCCTTCCAGCTTCAGGCGGGTCAGAAGCGCCACACCATCGGCGACGCCGACGAAGTTGACGGTGCAGTCGCAGGTCTGTTCGAAGGCTTCCTTGACCTTTGGGCCGGGACCCCATTCGGAGACGAAGCTCTCATAGGTGTAGACGGTCAGCGTCTTGCCGGCGGCCAGCGCCGGGGAGACAAAGCCGAGGATCGCAGCGGAGACGCTGCCGATGAGCATGGAAACAGTACTGGGTCGCATCGCGCCCTCCTCGTTGGTGTCATTGCTGTCGGGATAGGGCGCCTGATGTCGTCGCGTCTAATCCCTCCGCCGGTGTTAACCGGATCAGGTTCCGCGGGTTGGCGTGACGCCTCTCAGCCTTCCCGATCGCGTGAGATCGCAAGGCACCCCGTTAGAGCAAGCCTGAGATAGCGCGCAGGCGAGCTGAGCGCAAGGGTGCAGGGTGCAAGGTGTGGCGTGCGATGGGTCGCGCCGTTCACTGTCAGGAAACCGTCAATAGCCACGTGATAAGGGGAAGGCATTTATCATGATGGCGTGATGCGTATGGCGAAGTCGCAGTCGAATGAAGGGCTCGGAATGGACAGGTTTGTCGCCGAGGTCGAAGGCAGCCTCCGGCGGCAGCTCGGAATGGCCGTCGACAGCTTCTGGCGATCATCCGTCCGCAACCGCATCTTGGCCTTCGCCTTTGCGCTCGTGGTGGTGATCCTGGCGACTGCCTATGGCACCGTGCTTCTCAACCAGTGGAACGCGCCCTTCTACAACGCATTGGAACGGCGTGACCTGCCGGCCTTTCTTCTTGAACTGCGCCACTTCGCGATGATTGCGGGCGCCCTGCTGGTGCTCAATGTCGTGCAGGCCTGGCTTAACCAGATGACCGCGCTTTCCATGCGCGAGGGCCTGTCGCGCGATGTCGTCGACCAGTGGTTGAATGGTGCGCGGGCCTATCGGCTCTCCGTGTCGAGCCCGCTCGGGGTCAACCCCGATCAACGCCTGCATGAGGATGCGCGCAAACTCGCGGAAATGACCACGTCTCTGTCTATCGGGTTGTTCAATGCGACGATCCTGCTGGTCAGCTTTATCGGGGTGCTGTGGAGTCTTTCCAGCGACTTCACCTTTCAGATCGGTGAGACCCGTTTCCAGATCCCCGGCTACATGGTCTGGGGCGCGCTTATCTACGCGCTTCTCGCATCGCTGCTCAGCCAGGTGGTCGGGCGCAGCCTTTCGAACCTGAATGCCGAACGTTATGCCCGGGAGGCCGATCTGCGTTTCTCGCTGATGCGTGCCAATGAAAACCTGGAGGCGATTGCGCTTGCGCATGGCGACGAGACCGAACGCCGCCACATTCATCAGTCGCTCGACGGGGTCCTCATCTCGATCCGTCACCTGGCTCTGGCCTTGACCAATCTCACCTGGGTGACAGGAGGCTTCGGCTGGCTTGCCATCATCGTGCCGATCCTGATCGCCTCGCCCGCCTATTTCGCCGGCACCATCACGTTCGGCGGTCTGATGATGGCGGCCGCGGCCTTCACGCAAGTCTATTCGGCGCTTCGCTGGTATGTCGACAATTTCGGGGCCATCGCCGACTGGCGTGCGGCGCTGATGCGGGTGACGGTGTTTCGCGCCGCCTTGACCAGCATGGACGACAGACAGAACAGCGCCGGTGAAGTGGAGCTGACGCGCAGCGAGGATGGCACGCTGAGACTGGAAGACCTGGAAATCCGCACCCGTGTCACAGCAGAAGGCTCCGAAGCGGCGTTTCGTTTTCGTCAGCGCGCGGTGATCATCGCGGCGGGGGACCGCGTGATGATCAATGGCGATCAGGGCGTTAATCGCAAGCTATTGTTCCATGCCATGGCCGGGCTCTGGCCCTTCGGCAAAGGTAGGATCGCCCTTCCGGCCGAGTCGGACATCATCTTCGTGCCGCAATCGGGTTATCTGCCGGAGGGCAGGCTGCGCAGCCTGCTCGCCTATCCCGTCGCCTCGGCGCGTTTCACCGATGCAGACATGACGGGCGTGCTTCAGCTCGTGGGACTGGCCGAGTTGGCCGGCCGTCTCGACGAGCGAGCCCGGTGGGAGCGAATCCTGGACAAGGACCAGCAGATGGCGCTGTCCTTTGCCAATATCCTGCTCAGAAAGCCGCGCTGGCTGGTCTTGCATGATGTGCTGGAAGCTTTGGAGCCGGAAACCGAGAGCCGGCTCATGAACATCCTGTCGACGGAACTTGCGGGGACGACCCTGATCTACCTGGGACGTTCCATGGCTTTCGCCACTGCCACCGGTGCGCGAGCGTTGCATCTGGAGAGATCAGGAGAGATGCGGGCCTGAAGCCGAAAGCCGGAGAGCCTCAGCCCTCCAGTTCTTCACGCAGCATTTCGAGCTCCAGCCATTCCTCTTCCATGCGCGTGATGTCGGCACGCAGCTTTTCCATTTCGGCGGCGAGCTTGTTGAACGTCGCCGGGTCCTTGGTGAAGAGGTTGGGATCGGCCATCCTGGCTTCGCGCGCGGCGATCTCCTTCTCGGCCTTTTCCATTTCCTTCGGCAGGTTTTCGAGCGCGAATTTCTGCTTGAAGGAAAGCTTGCCCTTGCCCTTCGATCCGCCATCGGCGGACTTGCCGCCCGAGGCTTCCTGCGCCTTGGCCTTTTCGGCCTTTTCAACGCGTTTGCGTTCGTCCTCGACGCCCTTGCGCTGGGCGAGCATGTCGGAATAGCCGCCTGCATATTCGATCCAGCGACCGTCGGGCGCGTCGGGGTTGGCCGGTGCGATGGTCGAGGTCACGGTGCGGTCGAGGAAGTCACGGTCATGGCTGACGAGGATGACCGTACCAGTATAGCCGGCGACGATTTCCTGCAGCAGGTCGAGTGTCTCGATATCGAGATCGTTGGTCGGTTCGTCGAGGATCAGGAGGTTCGAGGGCTTTGCCATGATCCGCGCCAGCATCAGGCGTGCGCGTTCGCCGCCCGAGAGGTTGCGGATCGGGGTGCGAGCCTGTTCCGGCTGGAACAAAAAGTCCTTCATGTAGCCGGTCACATGCTTCTGCTCACCATTGACCAGAAGGTTGTCACCCCGGCCGTCGGTCAGGTAGTGGGCGAGCGTATCGTCGGGATTGAGATCCTCGCGCTTCTGGTCGAGAACGGCGATCTCCAGATTGGTGCCGAGCTTCACCAGGCCTTCGTCCGGTTCCAGCTGGCCCGTCAGCATCTTCAGAAGCGTCGTCTTGCCGGCGCCGTTCGGGCCGATCAGACCGATGCAATCGCCGCGATGGACACGGATCGAGAAGGGCGCAACGATTGCCCGATCGCCGTAGGTCTTGATGACCTTATCAGCCTCGATGACCAGCTTGCCGCTTTCCTTGCCTTCCGTCGCCGATGCCTGAATCGTGCCCTGTGGGCCCTTGTGTCCGCGGTAGTTGGCGCGCAGAGCCTGCAGATTGCCAAGGCGGCGCATATTGCGCTTGCGGCGTGCGGTGACGCCGTAGCGTAGCCAGTGTTCTTCGCGCTCGATCTGGCGACCCAGCTTGTGCTGTTCGATCTCTTCCTCTTCGAGCACCTGGTCACGCCATTCCTCGAAATGGGCAAAGCCGCGATTGAGCCTTCGCGACTGGCCGCGATCGAGCCAGACGGTGGCGGTCGAGATCTTTTCGAGGAAACGACGGTCGTGTGAAATCAGGACAAGCGCGCTGCGGCTCTTCGACAATTCGCCTTCCAGCCATTCGATGGTCGGCAGGTCGAGATGGTTGGTCGGCTCGTCGAGCATCAGGATGTCTGGCTCGGGCGCGAGCACGCGGGCAAGGGCTGCGCGGCGGGCTTCCCCACCAGAGAGACGGGTCGGATCTTCCTGGCCGGTCAGGCCGAGATGTTCGAGCAGGTAGGTGACGCGATAGGGATCGTCGCCCGGTCCCAATCCCGCCTCGGCATAGGCCTGGACCGTTGCATAACCCGCAAAATCAGGCGCCTGCTCCAGGTAGCGGATGGTCGAGGACGGATGGCGGAAAACTTCGCCGGACTGTGCTTCGACGAGGCCGGCGGCAATCTTCATCAGCGTTGATTTGCCAGAACCGTTGCGGCCGACGAGGCAGATGCGGTCGCCAGGCTCCACCTGCAGGCCAGCACCGGCAAGCAAAGGCGTTCCGCCGAAGGAGAGTTGGATATCGTCAAGTTTCAGAATGGGAGGCGCCAAGGCTTCAGGCTCCGGAAAGATCGTAGGGGCGGGCAAGCAGGATCGCCCGGCCGCGGGACAGTGAGACCGAGATCGGTCCTTCGGCGATGTTGGATATCGTGCGCGATGAGCCGAAGGGCAAACTGAAGTCCTGCAAAGGATAGCGTGCGTTGCGGATCGTCAGTCCTTCGAGCGTGGTGAAGCCGAGCACCGAGAAAAGCGCGCCTTTGGGCATTTCGAGAGCCAGTTCGCTGTCCTCGGCGAAGGGATAGGCCTCTTCCTCGCCAGAGGTCAGGACCACCTCGTAACCGTCTTCGACCAGGCCGAGGGCGTTCAGATAGTGTTGCAGCGCGTGATCGGACCGTTCGCCGCCGAGTGCGCCGACGAAGATCAGCCGGCTGGCGCCCCGCGCGATCGCTTCCGCGACTGCGATCTCCCCGTCAGTGACGGCCTTTGCCGCCGGATAGCTGTGGCGTTCCACGGTCGGAAAACGGGCGATCAATTCGCTGTCGCTGCTGTCGAAGTCTCCGACCCAGAGCTCTGGAGTGACGCCCAGGTTCACTGCATGGCGCATGCCGCCATCGGCCGCGATCACGCGGCTTCCTTCGGTCAGCGCCCGCAGGCGGTCGGTAACGGCGAGGCTTCCGCCGAGAAGAAGGGTGAAAGAGGTCGAGGTCATGCGCCAGCCCTTAGCGCATCTTCGCCAAAAAGGGAAAGGCGAATGCGTCGCAGACTGCGCTTGGCTGCTTGTCGAACGGCTCCCCGGACCTGCCGTTTCAGGCACGGTCCGGGTCGAGCGATTTCAGCGCTTCTTGGGAGAAGC
>NZ_LJIB01000020.1:0-138302 GCF_001295785.1 Rhizobium sp. AAP116 | reverse complement strand
CCCCTCGTATCGGCGGGCCTTGCCGAGCCGATGGTGGTGCGTGACATCTCCCTGATGTGGCGTGCGATCATTGCGCTGATGATCGGCTATTCGGCCTTCATCGCCGAAATCTTCCGCGCCGGGATCCAGTCGATCGACAAGGGTCAGATCGAGGCGGCCAAGGCGCTTGGCTTGAGCCGCGGCCAGCGCTTTCGTCTGGTGGTCTTCCCTCAGGCGATCCGCGTCATCTTCCCACCTCTGTCGAACGACTTCGTGGCCATGGTGAAGGATTCATCCCTCGTTTCGGTCCTCGGGGTTGCCGACATCACCCAGATGGGCAAGGTCTACGCCTCCGGCTCGTTTCGCTTCTTCGAGACCTATTCAATCGTGGCCTATGTCTATCTGGTGCTCACAATCGGCCTGTCGATCCTCCTGCGAGGCTTTGAACAGCGCATGAGGGAGCGTCGCGGATGAAGCTCCCTTCACTTGGCGGCACAGCGACGACCATCAACCGGGTCCGCTATTATGCGACGGGAATTGCCCGTCACGCGTTGCCGAGGGAGTGGTTTCTACAAAGAAGCAAGTCGATCCTGCGCGATCTGGAAGACGCGCCGGAACTAGATGAACTCGTTCGGCGCGCGAATTACTGCAACAAGTTGGGTCACGGTGCCGCAAAACCGGGTGTGAGGCTTGATGCAGTCGATCGAGGCCGGAGCCGCTACTACTTCGATCTGGACGAGTATCTGCGCTACTTTCCCACCCAACTGAAGGTCAACTATCTCTTCGGTGACGTGACCTGGGTTCCGAACGCGCCAAGCCTTGTCAAAAGTCGCCCGACTGACGGGGAGAACGGAAACTCCGTGCTTCTGAACCTCGACAAGCTCAGGCATTTCCGGCTGTGCTACGATGACACGCCCTGGGAGAAGAAGAAGCCCATGGCCGTGTGGCGCGGAGCGCTCAACAATCCGCTGCGCTCTGAACTGCTCCGCCGGCATCATGAGAGCGCGTTTGCCGATGTCGGCCATGTCGGGGACACCAAGGAGGGCTTCAGGTCAAAAGGATTTCTGAGCCCGCAGGACCAGATGGGTTATCGCTATATCCTGTCCATCGAGGGTTTCGATGTCGCCACCAACCTGAAATGGATCATGGCCTCCGGCAGTGTTTGCGTGATGCCGAAGGGGCGCTGCGAGACATGGTTCATGGAAGGCGGCCTGATCCCCGACCGCCACTTCGTCGAGGTGCGCCCCGATTTCAGCGACCTAGAAGACAAGATTGCGGCGCTGGAACGGGATCCGCTTTGGGCACAGGACATCGTGGCGAACGCCAATGCGTATGTTGCCTCGTTCTGCGATCGAAAGACCGAGCGCAAGATCTCCCTGCTGGTGCTCCAGAAATATTTCGAAGCGACGGGACAGCTTCCCCCGTCAGCCTTCAGCCACCTTTTCTTTCAGCAGACGCACGAATTTCAGCCTGGATGAACCGTCAATAGGTTTCAGGGACATACATGTCAGCCGGCACGGGATGGCGGATATAGTCCTCATTGCGCACCCGCGCGGGAAGCTCGATCGTTTCCTTCGGCACATGCTCGTAAGGCACCTGCTTCAGCAGATGCGCGATCATGTTGAGACGCGCCTTCTTCTTGTCGACGGCCTGGACGACCCACCAGGGTGCCTCCGGGATATGCGTGCGCTCCAGCATCTCTTCCTTGGCGCGGGTATAGCTTTCCCAGTGTACCCGGCTTTCGAGATCCATCGGCGAGAGCTTCCACTGCTTCAGGGGATCGTTGATCCGCATCCGGAAGCGGAATTCCTGCTCCTCGTCGGTGATCGAGAACCAGTATTTGACGAGGATGATGCCGGAGCGCACCAGCATGCGTTCGAATTCCGGGACGGAGCGGAAGAACTCTTCGAGCTCGTCCGGCGTGCAGAAACCCATGACCCGCTCGACACCGGCGCGATTGTACCAGGAGCGGTCGAACAGCACCATTTCACCCGCCATCGGCAGATGCTGCACATAGCGCTGGAAGTACCATTGGCTGCGCTCGCGCTCGGTCGGCGCCGGCAGGGCGACGACCCGGCAGACGCGCGGGTTGAGCCGCTGGGTCACGCGTTTGATCGCGCCTCCCTTGCCAGCCGAATCACGGCCCTCGAACAGCACGACCACTTTCAGCTTCTTGTATTGAACCCAGTCCTGCAGGCGAACCAACTCATGCTGGAGGCGAAAGAGTTCGCGAAAGTAGATCTTCCGGTCGATCATCGGTTCGGACATGCCGTCGGCGACGAGCTGGTCGAGCCTATCCTCCTCCAGCTGCTGCTCCAGCTCCTCGTCGAAGCTGTCGAGGAGTTCGGTCTTGATACGGTGGATCTCTTCGTTCATGGCGCCGGTTCCGAATGGAGTTCGATACTGACGAAGATCAATCATGCTTGCAAGAAAGCTTCATGACAGTCGCATGTCATGGGGCACTCGAAGCAATTGCCGACATTCATGAAAACTGGTATGACGCCGGTCATGGGATCGAAATTCGGATGCCTCGCGAACCAGTTCATCGTGCTGCAGGACCACAAGCGTCTGCCGGCACGCTTCTTCGCGCGCGTTCAAGGGGCCCTTGCGAGCCTTCGCGGCTGAGCTCCTGCGACCGGACAACCGGCGCGATAAGACCTCACACTTCAAGAAATCCCGTTACTTCAGTCTGGATGGAACTCACCCATGAGCGCACCTCGCACCCTTTACGACAAGATCTGGGACGACCACGTCGTCGATCGTCAGGACGACGGCACCTGTCTTCTCTATATCGACCGTCACCTCGTGCATGAAGTGACGAGCCCGCAGGCCTTCGAAGGTCTGCGCATGGCAGGCCGCAAGGTCCGCGCCCCGCAGAAGACGCTGGCAGTCGTCGACCACAATGTCCCGACCTCGCCGGACCGCCACCTCGGCATCAAGAACGAGGAAAGCCGCATCCAGGTCGAGGCGCTTGCCACCAACGCAGCCGAATTCGGCGTCGAATACTACTCGGCTTCCGACAAGCGTCAGGGCATCGTGCACATTGTCGGTCCGGAACAGGGCTTTACCCTGCCGGGTATGACCATCGTCTGCGGTGACAGCCATACCTCGACGCATGGCGCTTTCGGTGCACTCGCGCATGGCATCGGCACGTCCGAGGTCGAGCACGTGCTCGCCACCCAGACGCTGATCCAGAAGAAGGCGAAGAACATGCTGGTGCGCGTCGACGGGAAGTTGCCCGAAGGCGTCACGGCCAAGGACATCATCCTCGCCATCATCGGCGAGATCGGCACGGCCGGCGGCACCGGCCACGTCATCGAGTTCGCCGGCGAAGCGATCGAAGCCCTGTCGATGGAAGGCCGTATGACCGTCTGCAACATGACGATCGAAGGCGGTGCCCGCGCCGGTCTCATCGCGCCTGACGAAAAGACCTTCGAATACATCAAGGACAAGCCGCGCGCGCCCAAGGGCGAAGCCCTCGAGCAGGCGCTTGCCTACTGGAAGACGCTGAAGTCCGACGAAGGCGCGCATTTCGATCGCGTCGTCGTGCTCGACGCTGCCAACCTGCCGCCGATCGTCTCCTGGGGTTCCTCGCCGGAAGACGTCGTCTCGGTCGAAGGCGTCGTTCCCAACCCGGATGAGATCGCGGATGAAAACAAGCGCACCTCCAAATGGCGTGCACTCGACTACATGGGCCTGAAGCCGGGCACCAAGATCACTGATATCGCGGTTGATCGCGTTTTCATCGGCTCCTGCACCAATGGCCGCATCGAGGACCTGCGCGAAGTGGCCAAGGTCGTCGAAGGCAAGACGGTCGCCTCGACTGTTTCCGCCATGATCGTTCCGGGCTCTGGCCTCGTTAAGGAACAGGCGGAAGCCGAAGGCCTCGACAAGATCTTCAAGGCTGCCGGCTTCGACTGGCGCGAGCCGGGCTGCTCCATGTGCCTCGCCATGAACGACGACCGCCTGAAGCCGGGCGAGCGTTGCGCCTCGACCTCGAACCGCAACTTCGAAGGCCGCCAGGGCTTCAAGGGCCGTACCCACCTGGTATCGCCGGCCATGGCAGCCGCAGCCGCCGTTGCCGGCCACTTCGTCGACATCCGCAGCTTCAAGTAAGTCGGCATCAGACTGATGACATCAATGACCGTCCGCTGAAAAGCGGGCGGTTTCTTTTTGGCGCCCAGTTGCAAAGGCAGGCGAAGCGGCTATCGTCGCGATGTCATAAAACTGTCACATACCGCCCGCGGAACTCCCATGAACATCAGTGAATTTGCCCTCTCGCACCGCCGGTCGCGATCGTGAGTGCCGTTGCCATTGGGCTGGCGCTCGTCGCCGCGATCCTGCACGCCAGCTGGAATGCGTTCTTGAGGACCGGAGCCGATCGACTCTGGTCGATCACCGTCATGAGCCTGACCGGAAGCATCATCACGCTTCCCCTACTCTTTACCGTTGCCATCCCGGGCGCCGCCGCGTGGCCCTATATCCTGGCCTCGGCAGGTCTGCAGGTGGGTTACAGCCTGTTCCTGGTCGCAGCCTACAGGCATGGCGAGCTCGGCCAGGTCTATCCCATCGTTCGCGGCACCGTGCCTCTGCTTGTCACGCTGGGTGGCCTCGTCTTCTTTGGTGAGGTACTGGGACCCTGGCAAACACTGGGCGTGATCCTGATCGCGACCGGCATCATGAGCCTGTCGCTGGGCAAAACCCGGGCTGCAACTTCGTCGATCCTCTTTGCGCTGACGACCGGCCTCATCATCGCCTGCTATTCGACGGTCGATTCGCGCGGCGTGAAGCTGGTCGAAGAACCCATCGCCTATGCTCTCTGGGTGCTCTTTCTCTTTGGCATCATGATCACGATCGCCTTTGCCGTGACACGCAGGGGCCTGGTGATCGACCTGCGCTCGCCGCTGACCTGGAAGGCGGCCGGCGGAGGCGTCGTTGCCATGTTCGCCTATGGCCTCGTCGTCGTGGCCTACGCCTATGCCCCGGCGGGCCTCGTCACGGCGGTGCGCGAAACGAGCGTTGTCTTCGCGGTTCTGATCGGCGCGCTACTGCTGGGTGAGCCTCTGACGTTCCGGCGCCTGGTGGCATGCGTCATCGTGGCCGGCGGCGCTATCAGCGTCAGTCTCTGACAGACCGCCCAAACGAAAAAAGGCTCCGGAAACCGGAGCCTTTCGTCATTTCGTATGCTGGCAGCTGCTTATTCGGCAGAAGCTTCTGCGGCTGCTGCAGCTTCAGCGGCAGCGGCCTTTTCAGCGGCTTCGGCTGCTGCCTTTTCGGCGGCCAGTGCCTGTGCTGCGGCGACCTTCTCGGCTTCCAGACGTGCCTTTTCTTCGGCAACGGCGGCGCGTTCGGCGTCGTTCAGCTTGCGAGCGCGGGTGCCGGTGTTCTCGACGATACGAGCCGACTTGCCGCGACGATCGCGCAGGTAGTAGAGCTTGGCGCGACGGACCTTACCGCGGCGAACGATTTCGACGCTTTCGACGAGCGGCGAGTAGACCGGGAATACGCGCTCGACGCCTTCGCCGTAGGAGATCTTGCGAACCGTGAAGCTCTCGTTGATGCCGCCGCCCGAACGAGCGATGCAAACGCCTTCATAGGCCTGTACGCGGGTACGGTTGCCTTCCTTGACGGTAACGTTGACGCGGACCGTGTCGCCCGGGGAGAATTCCGGAAGCTTGCGCTTGGCTTCGATCTTGGCGGCCTGCTCGGCTTCCAGCTGCTGAATGATGTTCATGTCTAACCTCGGTTTTCTTCTGAAACAGCCAGAGCGCTCAACGATGATCCCTTGGAACGAGCCTGAGGATATTGACCCTGACGGGCCGGAGCGAATTCGCAGTTCTTTGTTGTGGCAGACGGGCGAAGAGCCCATTTCCGAGGCGGCCAATACACCAAGACGCTCCGCTTGTCACCCCTAACGCGGCGAATTTTTGCATGGCCGATCCCGTGCGAAGCCTTGCGGCGCAGGAACTCTCCTCCTATCACGTCCTCCTCATCACGGTGGAGATAGTTCGCATGTCTATGGCTCTGATCGCCCTGCTCTTCGCATCCGGCTTTCTTTCGGGAGCAGTGAATGCCATTGCGGGCGGTGGGACCTTCCTGACCTTCGGCGCGCTGACCCTCGCCGGCCTTCCCCCGATCAGCGCCAACGCGACCTCATCGGTCACGCAGTTTCCGGGCTATATCACCTCTACGCTTGCCTATCGCGCCGAGCTCAAGGAGATGAAGCGCGGCGCAATTGTGCTCGGCATCGTTTCGGCAGTCGGAGCGGTTGGCGGTTCGCTCTTCCTGATCTCGCTGTCGAACCCGGCCTTCCGCTCCATGGTCCCTTGGCTGCTGCTCGGTGCGACCGCTATTTTTGCAGCCGGCCCGAAGCTGAGGCCGAAGACGAAGGGCGAAAGCCATCCCGCAAGCCCTCTGGGCCTTGTGATGCAGGCTGTCACATCCTTTTACGGTGGCTTCTTCGGCGCTGGAATGGGCATCATGATGCTCGCCTCGCTGGGCTTGGCAAGCGGCGGCGACTATCACCGGCTGAACGCGCTGAAGAACTTCCTGTCGATCGTTATCGCGGCCGTCGCCATCGTGATCTTCGCCAGTGCAGGCGCACTATCCTGGCTGCATGCGGCCATCATGATCCCCGCTGTGGCGATGGGCGGTTATGCAGGCGTCGCGATGGCCAAGAAAGTGCCGCAGAACGTGCTGCGCTGGCTGGTCGTGGCGGCCGGACTTGGCCTTGCCGCCTACTACTTCTTGACCGGCTGATTGGGCAGCAGGTCAGGGCGCCGTTCGCGGGTGAGCTTCGCCGCCTGCTCATGGCGCCATTTTTCAATGGCTGCGTGATTTCCCGACGTCAGCACTTCGGGAATTTCCCGCCCCTCGAAGACCTGGGGGCGCGTGTATTGGGGATGTTCGAGCAGCCCGCCCTCGAAACTTTCATGCACGCCGGACAACTGATTGCCCATCACGCCGGGCAAAATGCGCACCACTGCATCCAGCAGCGTCAGCGCTGCCGGCTCGCCGCCGGAAAGAATGTAATCACCGATCGAGACTTCTTCGAGCTGGCGCGCATCGATAACCCGTTGATCGACGCCTTCAAAACGACCGCAGACGATGACTACGCCCTCGCCTTCAGCGAGTTCCCGAACACGTTCCTGCGTCAGCGGACGACCGCGCGGGCTCATCAGCAGCCGCGGCCGTCCATCGTCGGCTATGGAATCAATTGCGCGCGCAAGCACATCGGGCCGAAGCACCATCCCGGCACCGCCGCCCGACGGCGTATCGTCAACGCTGCGGTGCTTGTCCTCGGCGAAATCGCGGATCTGGACTGCTTCGATCGCCCAGTCGCCCCGCTCCAGCGCCCGGCCCGCCAAGGCCAGTCCGAGATGGCCGGGAAACATGTCCGGATAGAGCGTCAGGATGGAGGCCTTGAAGGGCATGGCGCGGTCAGCGGCCATTGTTCGGCCGCGGCTTGCCGCCGGCATTGCCGTAAGGCTTCTCTTCCCCGTCATCCTTCAGGCCCGCTGCAATCGGATCGACAAGCAGGCGTCCGCCTTCGAGATCGATCTCGAGCACGGCCGCTTCGGAAAAGGGAATAAGCACGGGGCGCTTGCCGGGGCCCTTCAACTCGAGCAGGTCACCGGCGCCGAAATCATAGACGGCGGTCACAGCACCATAGTGATTGTTCTCGGCATCATAGACCTCGAGACCTTCGAGATCGGCGTAGTAGAATTCGTCCTCGTCGAGATCGTCATCCGGCAGCGCATCACGATCGACAAAAAGCTCGGTGCCGTTGAGTGCTTCAGCGGCATTGCGATCGTTGATCCCGCGGAAACGCACAACGGCAACCGTCTTGCCGTCACGGATTTCGAGGATCTCGAATTTTCGCCCGTCAGCCGCATAGAGGACGCCATAGTCACCGAGACCGAGCGGATCCTCGGTGAAGGTCTTGACCCGCACCTCGCCCCGGAGCCCCTGGGCGGCACCGATCACGGCCATCAGTATCGGATTTTCAAGCTTGCTCATGAGTGGGAACGGTCCTGCACACACCTCGGTTCGACATTCCTTTTATACCAAGTGTCGATGATAGGAACCCATAGGATCGGCTCGACCGCCCTTTCTGGCTAGGAGAGGTCCGAAGAGCGATGCTGGCGCATCGGTCAAGGAACTCGACGACGCCAGAACGGGCGGGAAGCCGACCAAAGGTGGCTTATTGTGGGCCTCTGGCGTTGTTGCGCCGCTTGACCGATGCGACAGCATCGCCCGGCGCGCCGCGCCTAGCCAGAAACCCACAATAAGCCATCCTATCGGTTCCTATCATTGACACTTGGTATCAGGCGGAAGCGACCGGAAAGAAAACGCAAAAACGGGCGGTGGGATGACCCACCGCCCGCTGGAAACGGCTTTATGCCGATTATTCTGCAGCAGCTTCCGAAGCGGCAGCAGCAGCGTCAGCAGCCTTCTGGGCACGCTCGGCAGCGCGCTCCTGAGCCTTCTTGCCCGGCTTTGCCTTGTCCGGGTTGCTGCGGGTCGCGCGCTCGGCGAGACCGGCTTCAGCCATGAAGCGCAGAACGCGGTCGGTCGGCTGGGCGCCCTTGGCAACCCAGGCCTTGATGGCGTCTGCGTCCAGCTCGACGCGCTTTTCGTTGTCCTTGCCGAGCATCGGATTCCAGGAACCGACCTTGTCGAGGAAGCGGCCGTCGCGCGGTGCGCGGGCGTCGGCAACGACGATCTGGTAATACGGGCGCTTCTTGGAACCACCGCGGGCGAGACGAATCTTGAGGGACATGTGAATACTCCTTGAGGTTTAGTTCAGGTCGCCGCAGCAAACCCTGTTCTTGTTGAGGCCGCCGTCAGGCGGTCTTTTCGGTTGCACCGCCATGTTCGGCGGCAATGGCTTCATGATGCCGGATGACTTCCTTGATGATGAAGTTCAGGAACTTCTCGGCGAAATCCGGGTCCAGATTGGCATCCTGAGCCAGACGGCGCAGGCGGGTAATCTGGTATTCCTCGCGCGCCGGATCGGCGGGCGGCAATTCGTGTGTGGCCTTCAGCACGCCGACGGCCTTGGTGCAGCGGAAGCGTTCCGCCAGCATGTGGACCAGCGCCGCATCGATATTGTCGATCGACTGGCGATAGCCGGAAAGCTGTTCCTTGACGGACGGATCAATCATCGGCGCCCTCTCACTTCTTCTTCGGCAGGCCTGGAAGGCCCGGGAAACCGCCACCACCGAGGCCGGGAAGCTTCGGACCACCAAGACCCGGCAGGCCACCAGCACCCAGACCTGGCAAGCTGCCAGGCTTCATGCCGGCCGCTTCCGCCTGCTTGGCAAGCGCCTCGAGCTGCTTCGGATCCATCTTCGACAGATCCGGCATGCCCATGCCGCCACCCATGCCGCCGAGGCCCATCTTCGAAGCGAGGCCGCCCATCATCTGCTTCATCATGCCGCCGCCCTTTTTGCCGCCCATGGCTTTCATCATGTCGGCCATCTGGCGATGCATCTTCAAGAGCTTGTTGATGTCGGAGGCGTCCGTGCCGGAACCGGCCGCGATGCGCTTCTTCCGGGAATGTTTCAGAACGTCGGGATTGGCGCGCTCAGCCTTGGTCATCGAGGAGATGATGGCGAGCTGGCGCTTGAAGACCTTGTCATCGAGGCCGGCGGCCGAGATCTTGTCCTTCATGCCGGCCATGCCCGGCATCATGCCCATGATCCCGCCCATGCCGCCCATGGCCTGCATCTGCTTGATCTGCTCGGCGAGGTCGTTGAGGTCGAACTTGCCCTTGGCCATTTTCTCGGCCATGGCGCGGGCTTTGTCCGCGTCGATGTTCTCGGCAGCCTTCTCGACCAGCGAGACGATGTCGCCCATGCCAAGGATGCGGTCGGCGATACGGCGGGGATGGAACTCGTCGAGCTCCGTCATCTTCTCGCCGACACCGATCAGCTTGATCGGCTTGCCGGTGACGGCGCGCATCGAGAGCGCCGCACCGCCGCGGCCATCGCCGTCCATGCGGGTCAGAACGAGGCCGGTGATCCCGACGCGTTCATCAAAATTGCGGGCGAGATTGACGGCGTCCTGACCGGTCAGCGAGTCTGCGACCAGCAGGATTTCATGCGGCTTGGCGCGAGACTTGATCTCGGCCATTTCCATCATCAGCGGCTCGTCGATATGCGTACGGCCGGCGGTGTCGAGGATGACCACGTCATGGCCGCCGAGCTTCGCGGCCTGGACGGCGCGGCTCGCGATATCGGTCGGCGACTGGCCGGCGATAACAGGCAGGGTATCGATGCCGGTCTGCACGCCGAGCTGACGCAGCTGTTCCTGGGCGGCCGGACGACGCGTGTCGAGCGAGGCCATCAGGACCTTCTTCTTGTCACGATCCGTCAGCCGCTTGGCGATCTTGCCCGATGTCGTCGTCTTACCCGAGCCCTGCAGACCGACCATCATGATGACAACGGGAGCTGCGGCATTGAGGTCGATCGACACACCTTCGGTGCCAAGCATCTCGACCAGCTCGTCATGGACGATCTTGACGACCATCTGCCCGGGCTTGATCGACTTCAGGACCGAGGCGCCAACAGCCTTTTCACGAACCTTGTCGGTGAAGGTGCGGACCACCTCGAGAGCAACATCGGCCTCAAGAAGGGCACGACGGACCTCGCGCAGAGCAGCCGAGACATCCGCCTCGGACAGTGCGCCACGGCCGGTCAGTCCATTCAGAATGGAGCCAAGACGGTCCTGGAGGTTCTCAAACATCGGCTCTTCCTTGCATGGTTCGGGGAACCCCAAACCTCGGTCTTCTCCGCGCGGAAAACAAGACGCAAAGCCAAAAAGCACCCGAGGGCGCAACGCGCTGTCGGGTGTTGACCTCCGGGATCTCTTTATACCTGTTCGGGTCCCGGTCGGCGGCTCGGAGTGCTCGTCTCTTCGCAGATTGTGGCGGATAAACAGGAAAACGGTCGGGAAGTCAAGCAAAGCCCCGATTTTTCGGGAGATCCGCTGCATCCAGCAATCTGTGGCGGGCCTATTGCCGTAGAATTGACAAAACCACATATGGGTAAGCCATGAACAGACGCAGCTTTCTCAAATGGTCGGGCTTCGGCCTCGTTGCCGCAACACTCGGAGGTCTCGGCTTGCGCGAGGCCCATGCGGGCAACCGCTATTATTCCGGTCCGATCTCCGACCATTTCGACGGCAAGGTGTTCTTCAACCCGGGCGGCGAAGAGCCACGTGGCTTCTCCGATCTGCTCCGCTGGCAGTTCGGCGGCGGCAAGATCGAGTGGCCAAGACCGGCCCAGGCTGCCGATGTCGTAACGGCGAAGCCGGAATCCCGTGTCGAAGACAGACGGCTCGTCGTCACCATGGTCGGCCACGCGACGCTTCTCATCCAAACGGCCGGCCTGAACATCCTGACCGATCCGGTCTGGTCGGAACGCGCAAGCCCCGTCTCCTTTGCCGGACCGAAGCGCAACAATCCGCCGGGCGTCACCTTCGACGACTTGCCAAAGATCGACATCGTGATCGTCACCCACAATCACTACGACCATCTCGACACTGCAACGCTGAGGCGCCTCTTCAGACGGGACAATCCGCGCATCGTCACCACCCTCGGCAACGACACCATCATGCGCGACGACATGCCGGGCATGGTGGCTGATGTCATGGATTGGGGTGACCGGGTCGAGATCGGTAAGGGTGTGGCCATCCATTGCGAGCCCTGCCATCACTGGTCGGCGCGCGGTATGGGCGACCGGCGCATGGCGCTCTGGGCAGCCTTCGTCATCGAGACGCCAGGCGGCAAGATCTATCACATCGGCGATACCGGCTATGCCGAAGGAAAGCACTATCGCGAGATCAAGGCAAAGCATGGCGACATCAGGATCGCCATCATGCCGATCGGCGCCTACGAGCCGCGCTGGTTCATGAAGGCGCAGCACCAGAACCCGGAAGAAGCGATCGAAGGCTTCCGCTTGAGCGGCGCGGCCTTCGGCATAGGCCACCATTTCGGCACGTTCCAGCTGACCAATGAAGGCATCGACGATCCGCCGAAGGCACTCGGCGTAGCCATGTCTGCGGCCGGCATTAGCAATGAGCGCTTCAAGGGATTGCGACCCGGCCAGCAGTTCGAGGTGCCTCTCACAAACGCTTGAGGGCCAAGATCCCCAAGAGACAAGAGCCGCGTTGACACGGCTAACGCTTTTGGCCAGACTTAATGCATTCACCAGGGGTGTCCCGACAAGGGGCTGAGATTTCGCTACGCCAAACCGCAAGGGACAAGCAGCGCGATGACCCGTTGAACCTGATCCAGTTCATACTGGCGTAGGGACGGTGCGAGCGCTGCAAAAACGACGATTCGGAATCCGAATCCCGTGGCGTCTTTCCATCATTCCGGCTGACATGACTGGGTCTCCAACCTCAACACTTGGAGCTCCATGATGAACATTGCCCCGCATTTCGACAGGCCCGACGTCACCACCGGTCCGCTTCCCGCCTCGACCAAGATCTTTCTGCCCGGAGACATCCATCCGGACATTCGCGTACCCCTGCGCCAGATCACCCTGCACCCAACCTCCGGCGAACCGCCTGTGAATGTCTATGACGCATCGGGACCCTACACCGATCCGCAAGCCACTATCGCAATCGATCAAGGCCTCACGCGGCACCGGACAGCCTGGGTCCAGATACGCGGCGATGTCGAGGCCTATGACGGCCGCGCGATCAAGCCCGAAGACAACGGCTTCGTCTCTGCCGACAAGATGACCCCGGTGTTTCCCGTGAAACATCAACCCCTTCGCGCAACGGGCGGCAAGGCCGTCACACAGCTCGCCTATGCCCGCGCCGGCATCATCACGCCGGAAATGGAATTTGTCGCGATCCGAGAAAACCTCGGCCGCAAGGCAGCGAAGGAAGCGCTTGTCCGTGACGGTGAAAGCTTCGGCGCCGCTATCCCGGATCACGTCACGCCGGAATTCGTCCGCCAGGAGATCGCCTCAGGGAGGGCCATCATCCCCGCCAACATCAACCATCCCGAACTCGAACCGATGATCATCGGCCGGAATTTCCTGGTGAAGATCAACGCCAATATAGGCAACTCGGCCGTCACCTCTTCCATGGCCGAGGAAGTCGAGAAGATGGTCTGGGCGATCCGCTGGGGAGCCGACACGGTCATGGATCTCTCGACCGGGCGCAACATTCACAACATCCGCGACTGGATCCTGCGCAATTCGCCTGTTCCGATCGGCACCGTGCCGCTCTACCAGGCGCTGGAGAAGGTCGGCGGCATTGCCGAGGATCTGACCTGGGAGGTCTATCGCGACACGCTGATCGAACAGGCCGAGCAGGGCGTCGACTATTTTACCATCCATGCTGGCGTGCGGCTGCATTACATCCCGCTGACCGTCAACCGCGTCACCGGCATCGTTTCACGCGGTGGTTCGATCATGGCCAAGTGGTGTCTGCATCATCACAAGGAAAGCTTCCTCTACGAGCATTTCGAGGAAATCTGCGACATCTGCCGCGCTTACGATGTCTCCTTTTCGCTGGGCGATGGCTTGCGTCCGGGCTCGATTGCCGATGCCAATGATGCCGCCCAGTTTGCCGAACTCGAAACGCTGGGTGAGCTGACGCAGATCGCCTGGGCTAAGGATTGCCAGGTGATGATCGAGGGCCCCGGCCATGTTCCCATGCACAAGATCAAGGAGAACATGGACAAGCAGCTGAAGACCTGCGGCGAGGCCCCCTTCTATACGCTGGGGCCGCTGACGACCGATATTGCACCCGGCTACGACCACATCACCTCCGGCATCGGGGCAGCGATGATCGGCTGGTTCGGCACGGCGATGCTCTGCTATGTCACGCCGAAGGAGCATCTGGGCCTGCCCGACCGCGACGACGTCAAGGTGGGTGTCATCACCTACAAGATCGCGGCACACGCTGCCGATCTCGCCAAGGGCCATCCGGCAGCGCAGCTACGCGACGATGCGCTTTCCCGCGCCCGCTTCGAATTCCGCTGGGAAGACCAGTTCAACCTGTCGCTCGATCCGGAAACCGCGCGCTCCATGCATGACGAAACCCTGCCGAAAGAGGCCCACAAGGTCGCGCATTTCTGCTCGATGTGCGGACCGAAATTCTGCTCGATGCGCATCTCGCATGACATCCGCGCCGAGGCTCAGAAGGAGGGCCTGACCGCCATGGCGGAGAAATACCGCGCCGGCGGCGATCTCTACATGACGTCGGACGAGATCGAAGCGCTTGAGGCGGGGGAACGGTCATGACCGTTCTGGTGAAGGGGGCGGGCGTGGCCGGGCTTGCCACCGCGGTTGAACTGGGCCGAAGGGGTGTCCCTGTCGAGGTCGTGGAGCGCCGGGCCGATATCGGGCTTGGCGCCTCACATTGGGCGGGCGGCATGCTCGCCCCCTATTGCGAGCGGGAGGCGGCGGAAGAGATCGTGCTGACATCAGGCCTTTCCGCCGCCGACTGGTGGGACGAGGCCGTGCCCGGTCTCGTCCAGCGCCAGGGCACGCTGGTGCTGGCCAATCCGCGCGATCTCGCCGACCTCAAGCGCTTTGCGACCCGCACGCGCGGCCATCGCTGGCTGGGCGAGCAGGAGATCGCAGACCTTGAGCCGGATCTCGCCGGGCGTTTCGGCAGCGGCCTCTTCTTTTCGGAGGAGGCCCATCTCGATCCCCGCCAGGCCTTGCGGGGTCTTCATCAGGCGGCGCGGAAGCTCGGTGTCTCATTCCGCTTCGGGGAAGAGGCCGGTGATGCGGGAGGCTATGCGAGCGTCGTGGATTGCCGGGGACCACAGGCGATCGGTGAGATCGACGGATTGCGCGGTGTGCGCGGCGAGATGCTTTATCTGGAAACGGCCGAGGTGAGCCTCTCCCGTCCCGTGCGTCTGCTGCATCCCCGCCACCCCCTCTACATAGTACCGCGCGGCAACGGGCTTTTCATGCTGGGCGCGACCATGATTGAGACTGACGATGACGGACCGATCACGGCGCGCTCGATGATGGAGCTGCTGAACACCGCCTATGCGCTGCACCCGGCCTTTGCCGAGGCGCGCATCGTGGAAACCGGCACCGGCATCCGCCCGGCTTTCCCGGACAATGTGCCCCGTCTCATCGAAACCTCCGAAGGCCTGGCAGTGGCCGGCATGCACCGCCACGGCTTTCTGCTGGCTCCAGCCCTGGCGCGTGAGGCGGCGGACAGGCTCACGACCACACACGCAACCGCGAGAAGGAGGAGCGCATGAAGCTCACCGTCAATGGAGAAGCCCTGGAGCTGGATGCGGGCAACCTCGCCGATCTGCTCGCCCAGCTCGACTACGAGGGCGACTGGCTGGCAACCGCCGTGAACGGCGAGCTCGTCCATCGCGAGGAGCGTGCCGCCCATCCTTTGAACGATGGCGACCGGATCGAAATCCTCTCGCCCATGCAGGGAGGCTGACATGGCCCTGGAACTCTATGGCAAGACCGTCTCCTCGCGCCTGCTGCTCGGCACCGCGCGCTACCCCTCGCCCGCGATCCTGGCGGAGGCGGTGCGGCGATCGAAGACCGAGATCGTCACCGTGTCGCTGCGCCGGGAAACCGCAGGCGGCAAGGCGGGCGGGGCCTTCTTCCAGCTGATCCGCGATCTCGGCGTTCGGGTTCTGCCCAACACCGCCGGCTGCCACAGCGCCCGCGAAGCGGTGCTAACGGCAAAGAT
Organism: Rhizobium sp. AAP116; assembly: GCF_001295785.1. NCBI lineage: Bacteria > Pseudomonadati > Pseudomonadota > Alphaproteobacteria > Hyphomicrobiales > Rhizobiaceae > Rhizobium > Rhizobium sp. AAP116. The sequence goes on along the minus strand of NZ_LJIB01000020.1, from coordinate 122,624 downwards.
GGCGCGCGAGGTCTTTGGCACCCACTGGATCAAGCTCGAGGTGATCGGCCATCACGACACGCTGCAGCCGGATGTTTTCGAGCTGGTGGAAGCGGCGAAGATCCTTGTTGCCGAGGGCTTCGAGGTTTTCCCCTACACCACAGACGATCTGGTGGTCGGCGAGAAGCTGCTCACCGCCGGCTGCCGGGTGCTGATGCCCTGGTGCGCGCCGATCGGCAGCGCCATGGGGCCGCAGAATCTGCCGGCACTCAAATCCATGCGGGCGGAATTTCCCGATGTGCCGCTGATCGTCGATGCCGGCATCGGTCGTCCCTCCCATGCGACTGTTGTGATGGAACTCGGCTATGACGCCGTGCTGCTCAACACCGCCGTCGCCAGCGCCGGCGATCCGGCTGATATGGCCGAGGCCTTTGCCAAGGCGATCGAGGCGGGGCATATCGCCCATCAAGCCGGCATGCTGGAACCGCGCGACATGGCCGTGCCATCCACCCCCGTCATCGGAAAGGGGGTTTTCGCATGAAGCTCGATCCCTTCTACCTCATCATCGACAGTGCCGCCTGGATCGAGCGGCTGGTGCCGCAGGGCGTCAAGCTGGTGCAGCTGCGGATGAAGGACGCCAATGAAAACGTGCTTCGCCAGCACATCCGCCGCGCCAAGCAATGCTGCGAGGATCATGGCTGCCAGCTCATCGTCAACGACTTCTGGCAGATCGCCATCGACGAGGCCTGCGACTTCGTGCATCTCGGCCAGGAGGATCTGGCAACGGCCGATCTCGCAGCGATCCGCAGCGCGGGCATCAAGCTCGGCCTCTCCACCCATGACGAGGCGGAGCTCGAAACGGCGCTCGCCGCCAAGCCTGATTATGTCGCCCTCGGCCCCGTCTATCCGACGATCCTGAAGAAAATGCCCTGGGCACCGCAGGGTCTGGAACGGCTGACCGTTTGGAAGAAAAAGATAGCTCCCCTGCCCCTGGTCGCGATCGGCGGGCTTCGCCCCGACCGGCTTCCCGGTGTCTTTGCAGCACGGGCCGACAGTGCGGCGGTGGTAACAGACATCACCTTGCATGCCGATCCCGAGGCGCGAACCCGGGAATGGCTTGAAGTGACCGAGCCATGGCGTTGACCATGGTTGCGCGGTTTTGGTCGCTCTACTGGTAATTTGGCTGTATTTCCGCCATATAGGCTGAAAGTGCAGTTGTATGGAGTGACGATGTCGGATCGGGTCGAATTCGCTAGGATGAACGGGCTTGGCAACAAGATCCTGGTCGTCGACATGCGCGGTCGCACCGACCGGGTGACCCCGGCTGCCGCAGTCGCGCTCGCCGCCGAACAGGCAACGGCCTTCGACCAGATCATGGCCATCCATGATCCCAAGGTCGACGGCACGGACGCCTATATCGACATCCTGAACTGCGATGGCTCAAAAGCCCAGGCCTGTGGCAATGGCACCCGCTGTGTGGTGCAGGCGCTTGCCAGCGAAACCGGTCGCAAGAGCTTCACCTTCCAGACCATCGCCGGCATCCTGAACGCCGTAGAGCATCCGGATGGCACGATCTCCGTCGACATGGGCAAGCCAGTCTTTGCCTGGGACAAGATCCCGCTCTCGGAAGAATTCCACGACACCAGCCGCATCGAGCTGCAGATCGGTCCGATCGACGCGCCGATCCTGCATTCGCCCTCGGCCATGTCGATGGGCAATCCGCATGCTGTGTTCTGGGTCGATCGCGACCCGATGACCTATGACCTGGAACGTTTCGGGCCGCTCCTCGAAAACCATCCGATCTTCCCGGAAAAGGCCAATATCACGCTGGCCCAGGTCACCTCGAAGACATCAATGGTGACACGCACCTGGGAACGCGGCGCCGGCCTGACGCTTGCCTGCGGGTCTGCTGCCTGCGCCGCTGGCGTGTCTGCTGCGCGCACCGGCCGCACCGAGCGCAAAGTAACGATCACGGTGGCGTCGAGCCCCAATCGCGGCACGCTGACCATCGACTGGCGGCCAGACGACAAGGTCGTGATGACCGGTCCCGCCGAATGGGAATGGTCGGGCACGGTCGATCCGGCAACCGGTGACTGGCAGCGTGACGAGAGCGTACAGGCCGAGGCCGCCACCCCGTGACGCCTGAGCAAAAAGGCGCCGTCGAGGTCATCACCTTCGGCTGTCGCCTCAACACCTATGAATCCGAAGTCATGAAGGCCGAAGCCGCCAAGGCCGGCCTCGACAACGCGATCCTCGTCAACACCTGTGCGGTCACCTCGGAGGCCGTGCGCCAGGCCCGCCAGGCGATCCGCCGGGCGCGCCGGGAGAACCCGGGAGCCCGTATCATCGTCACCGGCTGTGCTGCCCAGACGGAGGCGCAAAACTTCGCTGATATGCCCGAGGTCGACGCCGTCCTCGGCAACGAGGAAAAGCTCAAGGCTGAGCACTACCGCCGCCTGCCGGATTTCGGTGTCTCGGCGGAACAAAAGGTGGCCGTCAACGACATCATGAGCGTGACCGAGACGGCACCGCAGATGGTGGCCCATATCGACGGCCATGTGCGCGGTTTCCTGCAGGTGCAGAATGGCTGCGATCACCGCTGCACCTTCTGCATCATTCCCTATGGCCGTGGCAATTCGCGCTCCGTGCCGATGGGCGCCGTCGTCGAGCAGGCGCGCAAGCTCGTCGAAAATGGCTATCGCGAGGTGGTGCTGACCGGAGTGGATGCGACGAGCTATGGCGCCGACCTGCCCGGCAATCCGACGCTTGGCCTTCTCGCCAAGACACTGCTGAAGCAGGTGCCGGAAATCCTGCGCCTGCGCCTGTCCTCGATCGACAGCATCGAGGCGGACAGCCATCTCTTCGACCTGATTGCAGACGAGCCGCGTTTCATGCCGCATCTGCATCTGTCGCTGCAACATGGCGACGACATGATCCTGAAACGCATGAAGCGGCGGCATTCGCGCGCCGACGCGATTGCCTTTGCCGAGCAGGTCCGGCGCCTGCGCCCCGGCTTTGCCTTCGGCGCCGACATGATCGCCGGTTTCCCGACGGAGACCGAGGAGATGGCAGCAAACTCCGCGCGCCTTGCCGAGGAGATCGGCATCGCGCACCTGCATGTCTTTCCCTACAGCCCCCGCCCTGGCACGCCGGCAGCGCGCATGCCGCAGCTGGACCGGGCACTCGTCAAGGCGCGTGCCGCAGACCTTCGGGCCGTCGCCGATCAATTGCAGGCTATCCATCTCGCCTCGCGTGTCGGGACCCGGCAGAAGCTGCTGGTCGAGCGCAACGAAATGGCGCATACGGAAGACTTCACCCTCGTTGCAGCGCCCGGCATGAACCCTGGCAGCCTCGTCGAGGTCTCGATAGGCGGCCATAACGGTCGCCATCTGACGATTGTATCGGCAGCGGCTGACGCGGCTGCCTGAGAGACGGAATAGAGTGACCATGGCCCTCGGCTTCATCAAGAAAGTCTTCACCTTCGGCAAGGAGAAGCCGGCAGAAACGCCCGCAGCACCGGCGGAGCTGACGGCCGAGGAGAAGGCTGCGATCTATGCCGAAAGCGAGCCGAAAGATCGCGACGAAGATTTAGTCGTGGCCAAGGACCCGGTTCTCGCAGAAGAGATGGAAACGGCCGGCGGACCGGCGGACGATCTGTCGCCCGAAGATCTCTCAATGGTGCCGCTAGACCTGCTCGAGGCCGAAGCCGAGGAAGACGAGGCCGAAGCTCAGGCAGTGACGGCCGACGAGCCAGAGGCAGAAGGTGAATCCACAGCCGTCTCGGATTCTGTATCGGAGCCAGTTGTCCCCGTCCTGCCCAAGGGTTTCGCCACCGCTGAGACCAGGGCGCCAGAACCCGAAGCCCCTGCCCCGGCAGAGAAACTGAGCTGGTTCCAGCGCCTGAAGGCCGGCCTCTTCCGCACCTCCTCGCAGCTGACGAGCCAGATCACCGCGCTCTTCACAAAGCGCAAGCTGGATGACGAGACGCTCGAGGAGCTGGAAGACCTGCTGATCCAGGCCGACCTTGGCGTCGAAACAGCCCTGCGCGTCACCGACACGCTCGCCTCCGAGCGCTACGGCAAGGATGTGACCGGTGAGGACGTCACCAAGATCATGGCGACAGAGATCGTCAAGGTGCTGAAGCCGGTCGCCAAGCCACTGGCCCTTGATCTCAGCCACAAGCCGCATGTCATTCTCGTCGTTGGTGTGAACGGAACCGGCAAGACGACAACCATCGGCAAGCTGGCCGCCAAGCTGTCGGGCTCGGGTCTCAAGATTATGCTCGCCGCCGGCGACACCTTCCGTGCGGCCGCCATCGAGCAGCTGAAAATCTGGGCAGACCGCACCGGCTCGACCTTCATCGGCACCAAGCTCGGCGCCGATGCCGCAGGCCTCGCCTATGAAGCCTTCGAGAAGGCCAAGGCGGAAAAATCCGATGTCCTGATCATCGATACCGCCGGCCGGCTGCAGAACAAGACGGAGCTTATGGCGGAACTCGAAAAGATCGTCCGCGTTCTCGGCAAGCTGGATCCGGATGCGCCGCATACGGTGCTGCAGACGCTGGATGCCACGACAGGCCAGAACGCCCTGCAGCAGGTCGAGATTTTCCGCAATGTGGCGGGCGTCAACGGCCTGATCATGACCAAGCTCGACGGCACGGCGCGCGGCGGCATCCTGGTTGCCATCGCGGCAAAACACAAACTGCCCGTCTATTTCATCGGCGTCGGCGAAGGCATCGACGACCTCGAACCCTTCGAGGCGGAAGACTTCGCCAGCGCCATTGCCGGCATCGCGCGCTGAGCGCCGGAAACATTAGGGAACGACATCATGTCGGAGACATCCACCGATACCCAGGCCTCCAAGGCAGAAAAGCAAAACCCCGTGTTGAAGATGGCGCTCGAACTCGGGCCGCTCCTGATCTTCTTCTTCGGCAACCTGCGCGGCGAATGGCTGGCCCGGACATTTCCGGAGCTGACAGCGATCGGCGGGCCGCTGTTGATTGCAACCGCCCTCTTCATGGCCGCAACCATCCTCTCGCTGATCATTTCGAAGATCGTCTTCAAGCACCTGCCGGTCATGCCCTTTGTCTCGGGCATTGTCGTCCTGGTCTTCGGCGGCCTGTCGATCTGGCTCCAGGACGACACCTTCATCAAGATGAAGCCGACGATCGTCAACACGCTCTTCGGCGTCGTTCTGCTCGGGGGCTTGGCATTCGGCACCTCGCTTCTGGGTTACGTCTTCAACGCTGCCTTCCAGCTGGACGCTGAAGGCTGGCGGAAGCTGACGCTCCGCTGGGGTATCTTCTTCCTCTTCCTCGCCGTGTTGAACGAGGTCGTCTGGCGCAATTTTTCGGATGATGTCTGGGTCAGCTTCAAGGTCTGGGGCACCATGCCGATCACCATCCTCTTTACGCTCGCCCAGATGCCGCTGATCATGAAGCACTCGCTGGAAGAGAAGGAAGCGGAATGACCGATACGACCAGCCAGGCGGGCGAGAACTCGACGACGCATTTCTGGCTGGCGGTGACCTTCGTCATCATCCTCGTTCAGATTGTCTCCCAGTATCTGATGGGGCGGCTCTGGATCTGCGAATGCGGCTATGTGAAGCTTTTCGAAGCGGGCGTGAACACGCCTGGAAACTCCCAGCATCTGTTTGACTGGTACACTCCGTCTCACATCATCCACGGCTTTCTCTTTTATGGCCTCGGCTGGCTCGTGCTGCGCAAAAAGCCGCTCGCGGCAAAGCTCGCGCTCGCAGCGTTGATCGAAGCCGGCTGGGAAATCCTGGAAAACTCGCCTCTTGTCATCGACCGCTATCGGACGGCCACCATGGCGGTCGGCTATAGCGGCGACAGCATCCTGAACTCGGGGATGGATATGGTCGCGATGATCGCCGGTTTCTTCTTTGCGGTGCGCGCGCCGATCTGGCTGACGGTGGTGCTCACGATCGCGTTCGAAATCCTGACGGCCATCGTCATCAGAGACAACCTGACGCTCAACGTCGTCATGCTGGTTTGGCCGATCGAGGCGGTGAAGACATGGCAGGGAGCTCTCTGATCGAGGAGGCTCAGCTGCCGGCCAGGGCCTTTTCGATCGCCGGCATCAGCTGGGTCTGAAAGCTCTCCGGATCGAAGGGACCGACCTTCTTGTAGAGGATCATGCCATCGGGTCCCACGAGATAGCTTTCCGGAATGCCATAGACGCCCCAATCGATGGCAGCCTTGCCATTTGGATCAACCCCGATCGCATCGTAGGGATTGCCGAGTTCGCCAAGAAACCGCAGCGCGTTGTCGTTGCGGTCCTTGTAATTGATCCCGACGACATTGACGCGTGGGTCCTTGGAGAGTTCGAGCAGCATCGGGTGTTCCTGGCGGCAGGGCACGCACCAGGAGGCAAACACGTTGACCAGCGTCAGCTTGCCGGAAATGGCGGCCGTGGTCAGTGCTGGGAGCTCGGAGCCCTCGAGAGCGGCAAGATCGAGTACCGGTGCCTTGGTCCCAATCAGCGCCGACGGGATCTCCGATACGTCGCGACCGGATTGAAGCTGGGTCATGAAGACGGCAGCCAGACCGGCAAACAGGACGAGCGGCAAGGCGGCAATGAAGTACCGCCCACGCCCCTTGGAACCGGCTACTTCGGTTTCGCTGCGCTCGGTCATGCCGACGTGTCCTGTCCGGCAGAGGCCGAACGGCGGCGAATGCCCTGTCCTTCAAGTGCTTTCAGTTCCGCCTGTCGGGCCCGACCGTCGAGATAGATCCAGACGGCCAAGCTGAGACAGATGGCAGCTGTCAGTACATAAGATCCAATGACGTAGAAGGCGTGCGTCATGCCTGATGCTCCCGGCCAGCCTGACGGGCTGCCATGCGGCGCTGTGCGCCGACACGGCGGCGCCATATCTCGTTACGCATCGCCATCAGATGAAGCGTGAAGAAGAGGAGGGTGAAGGCCAGAGCCATGACGAGGAGCGGCCAGAGAAACTCGGGATGAATGGTCGGACCATCGAGGCGCATGACGCTGGCCGGCTGGTGCAGCGTGTTCCACCAGTCGACAGAGAACTTGATGATCGGGATGTTGACGAAGCCGACCAGGATCAGGACGGCGCTGACGCGCGCAGCCTTGGACGGGTCGTCCATGGAGCGATTGAGCGCAATCAGGCCCAGATACATCAGGAACAGCACGAAGACCGAGGTGAGGCGCGCATCCCAGACCCACCAGGTGCCCCACATCGGCTTGCCCCACAGCGAACCGGTGACGAGAGCAATCAGCGTAAAGGCCGCCCCGAGCGGGGCAGCAGCCTTGTGGCTGACATCCGCCAGCGGATGACGCCAGACCAGCGTGCCGATCGCCGAGAGTGCCATCACGGAATAACACATCATCGAGAGCCAAGCGGCAGGCACATGCACATACATGATGCGCACGGTATCACCCTGCTGGTAGTCCGTCTCTGACGTGAAACCAAGGTATAGCCCCACGACAAAGAGGAGCGCGGTGATGCCGACAAACCACGGCAGGGCCCGCTCGACAAAAGCGAGGAATCGCGTCGGGTTGGCGAGATCGATAATCTTGGTCAGGGCGATGCTATTGTCGGTCATGCCTTGTTCTAGCCTGTCTCAGCCGGCCCTGCAATTGATCCTAGTCAAGCCGAATTGTCTCAATCGCCTGAACTGCGCAAGGCGGCGGCCGCACCCACGGGTCCGATCACGGCAAAGAGAAGCGTGATGGCCGAAAGGAACATGAAGGGCGGCAGGAAAGGGGCAGGATCCTCCACCGCCGCATAGGAGGCACTGACACCGAAGATCAGCACGGGGACGGCAAGCGGCAGCACGAGAATGGACACCAGCAGACCACCGCGGGGCAGGGCGACGGCGACCGCGGCACCGGCCGCACCGATGAAGGTGATCGCCGGCGATCCGACCAGCAGTGTCAGCATCACGGCGCCGATGGCGACCTCATCCATGTTCATGAAAAGGCCGAGAAGGGGCGAGGCGATCACCAGCGGCAGACCGGTAGCAACCCAATGCGCCAGGCATTTGACAAGCACTGTGAGCACGAGCGGTGTTTCCTGCATCAGCAGAATGTCGAGCGACCCGTCGTCGCGTTCGGCCTGGAACAACCGATCGAGGCCGAGCAGGGCAGAGAGCAGGGCCCCGATCCAGACGATGGCAGGTCCGATCCGCGAGAGCAGATTGAGATCCGGCCCCACACCGAAGGGGATGACGGCAACGACCGTGGTGAAGAACAGGACACCGATCATCGCGCCGCCGCCGGCACGGACGGAGAGTTTCAGATCCCGGAGAAAAAGCGCCATCATGCGGAATACTCCAATTCGACGCCATCGAAGCCGAGCATCTCCAAGGTCTGGGCTCCTTCCATCCCGAGCGGCTGATGGGTTGCGGCAAGTGCGATACCGCCAGACTGCCGGTGACGGCGCACGAGCTCTTCGAACATCGCGTCCGCCTTGCGGTCGAGTGCAGCCGTCGGCTCGTCGAGGATCCAGACCGGGCGATGCGCGACAAGAAGCCGCGCCATGGCGAAGCGCCGCTGCTGTCCGGCAGAAAGATAGCCGTACGGAAGATGCGTGATGCCGGAAAGATCGACGGCCGCAGCCGCCTCCTCCACGCTGAGCCCCACTCCTCCGCCGATATCGCCGAGGAAGGATTTCCAGAAGGCGAGGTTCTCGGCGACCGTCAGTTCGCGCTTCATGCCGTTTCGATGGCCGAGGTAATGGCTGAATTCTCCGGCGGGCCGGGCCTCTACGTCCGCGTCGGAGACACAGACCGCCCGGCCTGTCTCCGGACGAAGAAGTCCGGCAATGACGCGCAGAAGCGTCGATTTTCCGGAGCCGTTTCGGCCCGTCAGAACCATCGCTTCTCCTGGAGCCAACTTAAAGGAAACATTAACGAAAATCAGATCCTCGCGACGGCGCGCTGAGAGATTTTCGGCTTCGAACCTGATCATGGTCGCCTTCTGGCAGGATGAGGCCTGCCTCATAAAAAATTCCGTTTTCGTCCTTCGTCGGTCTGGCGCCTTTCTTAGAAATTATCTATAAGACCTGCAACCACGCCAGCGGCCGGCGTGAAGTTCATCCTTGTGCCGAACTTGAATATCGCGAGGAGCGATTTTCACGTGCGGACAGCGGAAATGGTCGTACCCGCATCCTGATGTGCATGAAGTGCATAGGCGTCCGCACGATTGTGTTGGCTATCAGAATATGCGGGGTTTCTATCCGTGGCTAAATCTCTCGACAGCTTCAATTGCCGGTCGGTCCTGACCGTCGACGGCAAAGACTATGTCTACTACAGCATCCCGAAGGCCGAAGCGAACGGTCTTGCCGGTGTATCGAAGCTCCCTTACTCGATGAAGGTGCTTCTCGAGAACCTTCTCCGTAACGAAGATGGCCGTTCGGTCACCAAGAAGGACATTCAGGCCGTTGCCGAATGGCTTGCTAACAAGGGCCTGACCGAGGCAGAAATCGCCTATCGTCCGGCCCGCGTGCTGATGCAGGACTTCACCGGCGTTCCCGCCGTCGTCGACCTCGCTGCCATGCGCGACGCCATGGTCAATCTCGGTGGTGATCCGGAAAAGATCAATCCGCTGGTTCCGGTCGACCTGGTCATCGACCACTCTGTCATCGTCGACGAATTCGGCACGCCGACGGCCTTTGCCCGCAACGTCGAGCTCGAATACGAGCGCAACGGCGAGCGCTACCGCTTCCTGAAGTGGGGCCAGCAGGCGTTCAAGAATTTCCGCGTCGTGCCGCCCGGCACCGGCATCTGTCACCAGGTCAATCTGGAATACCTCGGCCAGACCGTCTGGACCAAGGATGAGGACGGCGAAACCACCGCCTACCCGGACACCTGCGTCGGCACGGACAGCCACACGACGATGATCAACGGTCTCGGCGTTCTCGGCTGGGGTGTTGGCGGTATCGAAGCCGAAGCCGCCATGCTCGGCCAGCCGGTCTCCATGCTGCTGCCTGAAGTCATCGGCTTCAAGCTGACCGGCAAGGTCAAGGAAGGCGTGACCGCGACCGACCTCGTTCTGACCGTCGTGCAGATGCTGCGCAAGAAGGGCGTCGTCTCCAAGTTCGTCGAATTCTACGGCCCCGGCCTTGATTCGATGTCGCTCGCCGACCGTGCAACGATCGGCAACATGGGTCCGGAATACGGCGCGACCTGCGGCTTCTTCCCGGTTGATGGCGAAACCATCAACTACCTGACCATGTCCGGCCGCACCAAGGACCGTATCGCCCTCGTCGAAGCCTATTCGAAGGTTCAGGGCATGTGGCGTGACAGCGACGGTTCGGATCTCGTCTTCACCGACACGCTGGAACTCGATCTCGGCGACGTTGTCCCGTCCATGGCCGGCCCGAAGCGTCCGGAAGGCCGCCTGCCGCTCGAAACCATTGCTCCGAACTTCGCAACGGCTCTCGAAGGCGATTACAAGAAGCCCGGCCAGCTCTCGAACCGCTACGCGGTTGAAGGCACGGACTTCGATCTGGGCCATGGCGACGTGGCGATTGCCGCAATCACCTCCTGCACCAACACCTCGAACCCGAGCGTGCTGATTGCAGCTGGCCTTCTCGCCCGCAACGCCGTTGCCAAGGGCCTGAAGTCCAAGCCGTGGGTGAAAACCTCGCTTGCGCCGGGATCTCAGGTCGTTGGCGAATATCTCGCCAAGTCTGGCCTTCAGACTTCGCTTGATGCACTGGGCTTCAACCTGGTCGGCTTCGGCTGCACGACCTGCATCGGCAATTCCGGCCCGCTGCCGGCACCGATCTCGAAGACGATCAACGACAAGGGCCTGATCACCGCAGGCGTACTTTCGGGTAACCGTAACTTCGAAGGCCGCATCTCGCCTGACGTCCAGGCCAACTACCTGGCATCTCCGCCGCTGGTCGTTGCCTACGCGCTTGCCGGCACGGTCCAGAAGGACCTGACCACGGAGCCGCTCGGTGAAGACCAGAACGGCAACCCGGTCTTCCTCAAGGACATCTGGCCGACCTCGCACGAGATCCAGGAGTTCATCCTGAAATACGTCACGCGCGAACTTTACGAATCGAAGTATGCCGACGTCTTCAAGGGCGACGAAAACTGGCAGGCCGTTCAGGTCCCCGCAGGCCAGACCTATGCCTGGGATGACAAGTCGACCTATGTGCAGAACCCGCCTTACTTCGTCGGCATGGGCAAGACTGGCTCGGGCCTGAAGAACATCAACGGCGCCCGCGTCCTTGGTCTCTTCGGCGACAAGATCACCACCGACCACATCTCTCCGGCCGGTTCGATCAAGGCAGCGTCTCCGGCAGGTGCCTACCTGACCGACAACGGCGTCGGCGTGGCGGACTTCAACCAGTACGGCACACGCCGCGGCAATCATGAAGTCATGATGCGCGGCACCTTCGCCAACATCCGCATCCGCAACCACATGCTCGGCCCGAACGGCAAGGAAGGTGGCTACACCGTCCACTATCCGTCCAAGGAAGAGCTGTCGATCTATGATGCAGCCATGATGTACAAGGAAGAGGGCGTTCCGCTCGTCATCTTCGCCGGCGTCGAATACGGCAACGGTTCGTCGCGCGACTGGGCAGCCAAGGGCACCAACCTTCTCGGCGTCAAGGCCGTGATCGCCCAGTCCTTCGAGCGCATCCACCGCTCGAACCTCGTGGGCATGGGCGTCGTGCCCTTCACCTTCGAAGAAGGTACCACCTGGGCTTCGCTGAACCTCAAGGGCGACGAGATCGTGACGATCGAAGGCCTGGAAGGCGACATCAAGCCGCGCGAGAAGAAGATCGCCAAGATCACCTACTCCGACGGCACCGTGAAGGACGTACCGCTGCTCTGCCGCATCGATACGCTCGACGAAGTGACCTACATGAACAATGGTGGCATCCTGCAGACCGTTCTGCGCGATCTCGCCGCCTGATCGGTTAAATCACAAAACCAAGAAAGGCCGTCGGGAAACCGGCGGCCTTTTCTTTTGCACCAGCACGCTCGGCCGGTGCCGAAAGTTTCACCCCATCGTGACTTCCCGCATGGCGCTCTTGGCGCTATCAGTGCTGCACTCAAGTGAAGGCATCTCGATAGCATGCGGCACAAGAATTCTGACAAGACAACGGCATGGGTCACGGCATGGGCAATGGTGGCCCTCGCCGCCGCAAGCCTGTTCCTCTTTCCGGGGCAAGGCACGGCCGAGGAATTTGTCGAACCTAAGGGTGTCGTCGAGCTCTTCACCTCGCAGGGCTGCCGTTCATGCCCACCTGCCGATCGCGCCTTCGAGAAACTGGTCCGCCAGGGCGAGGTGGTGGCACTCTCCTATCACGTCGATTACTGGAATTATCTCGGTTGGGCCGATACGCTTGCCACGCCCGAGAACACCGAGCGGCAATATGCCTATGCGAAGGCCTTTGGCCGAAGCGGCGTTTACACGCCCCAAGCGGTTCTCAACGGTCGGGAGCACCTGAAGGGTACCGACGCAACGGATATCGACCGCCGCCTCCAGAAGCTCCAGTCTGCCGGCAAGGGCCTGCTTGTGCCCATCCGCGCCTCGCGGCACGACGACCAGCTGACGATTTCGGTGGGTGCCGGACGCGGCAAGGCCAATGTTGTCGTCGTTTACTTCCGCCAGCATCAGACCGTCGAGGTCCTGAAGGGTGAAAACACCGGACAGAACCTGGACTACTGGCACAGCGTGACCGATGTGCAGACTGTCGGCATGTGGGACGGGAAGCCTCTGGACATCACGCTGCCCGCCAGACGAATGGGCGACGACAAGAGCGACGGCTGTGCGATCCTGCTGCAAACGGCAGATGAAAAAGGAAACCCCTCCCATATCGTCGGTGCGACGATGATGATGGTGAAGCCGAATACGCTGTGAGGGAAAACAACCTGGTGTGGTCCGGCCCGGAAGCATTGGGGGGCTGGGGGTAAGGGGTCAATGCGCCAGACCGGACCTTTTGGCGCACCGCGCCAACCAAGTTAGTTATACTATATCGCAAAAAGCGGCGCAGGTATGTTCAAATTTGGGCAGCTGCACGTTTATCTGATTTGACGCGTGATATCGGTCACACGCGATATTCATAAGTTGAAACGAAAAAAGCCCGTCCGGCAGGCGGACGGGCTCTTAATGCAGATAAGGTCGTTCCCACTTAGCCCTGCAGGGCGTCGTAGGCCTCCACGCTTTTAACCGCACGCTCGCCAATCAGCTTGGCATCGTCGCCCGGCTTGTACAGGCTGGAGCCAAGACCGAAGGCACGAACGCCGACTTTCCAGTAATCGGCAAAGTTGGAATCGGAAACACCGCCGACCGCGCCGATCGGCAGATTCGGTGGCAGGATGGCCTTGATCGCCGAAATACCGCCTGGTCCGAGAACGCTTGCCGGGAAGAACTTCAGCGCAGCAGCACCACACTTGGCAGCGAGAAGCGCTTCGGTCGGCGTGAACACGCCCGGCATTGCGACCATTCCATGGGCGACGGCACGCCTGATAACGTCGGGTTCGACATTCGGGGTGACGAGCAGATTTCCGCCGACGTCATGAAGACGATCGACCTGGGCAACCTCGAGCACGGTGCCGGCGCCGATCAGCACGTTTGCGGGAGCGCGCTTGCGCGCCTTTTCGATCGAGACGAAGGGATCAGGGGAATTCAGCGGCACTTCGATCGCTTCGAAGCCAGCCTCGATGAGAACATCGACGGTTGCCTCGATCTCGGTCGGCTTGATGCCGCGCAGGATGGCAACGAGGTTGCGGCGAAGGGCGGGCCAGGCAACGGAGGCAGTCATCGTTCAGTCCTTGAATTCATGATCGAAAAGCGAAAGCGCCGAGGCGAGCAGGCCACGGCGTACGAGCAGGCCGCCATCAAGCAGTACAGGCTCACCGCCGGCCTTGGTGATGGCGCGCGCATAAAGACGAGTCAACTTGCCCGTACCGATCAGATAGGCCTTTCCGTGGCGCAGAAGGTCATCGCGGATGGCAGCGATCTCGGCACCGATGAGAAGGCCAGAAAGACGAGCTGCCGGATTGACCTTTGCGCCTTGGCCAGCAAGCAGGCTTTCGGCACGGATCGAAAACAGCACGGAGGTCAGCGCAAACCCGGGCTGCAGCGCCTGATCGACGGCAGCGTCGAAAATGTCGGGATCGGCTTCCGCATCACCGTCTTCCGGAACGGAAAGCCGCAGGATCGATTGCCGGCTAATCAGATTGAACAGCTCACCGGTCATGACGGTCGAGAAGCGTTTCACCTGACCGTTCTCGACCAAGGCCCATTTGGAATGGGTTCCAGGCAGGCAGAAGAGGGCATTGTCGAGGCCCTGCTCCAGGGCACCGGCCAACTGCGTTTCCTCGCCGCGCATGACGTCAAAGGCACCGCCCTCGCGCTGGCAGACGCCAGGCAGGATATAGACCGGGCGATTGACGCCCTCCGGCTGGACCGCATGCTGGAACAGGCCGACCAGGGGTGCTGGCGTTTCCACATAGGGCGCTTCCCGCCAGCCGGTGCGGGCACCGGCCATGCCGGCCACCACCACCGGCAGATCCGATGGTGCGCCGAGTGCGGAAAGATGCCCTTCCAGCACGGCAGGATAGGCAGCCTTATCCAGGCTGCCCATTCCCTCGGGTGACTGCCTTTCACCAAGGACCGCGCCCTGGCTGTCAACGAGCCAGATACGCAGGTTGCTGGTGCCCCAATCGACGAGCGCGGCAAAGGCTGATGCAGTCACGGGATGTCCTCAGGCGAGATCGGTCGGCAGAAGCGCCGCCGGGATGTCCTGGAAGCAGACCGGCCGCAGGAAGCGACGGATCGACAGCGTACCGACCGAGGTCGCGCCGAAGTTCGTGGACGCCGGGTAGGGGCCACCATGAACCATGGAATCGGCCACTTCGACACCAGTCGGGAAACCGTTGGCGAGCACGCGGCCAGCCTTGCGCTCCAGGATCGGCATCAGCCGCTTGCCAAGCGCTTCGTCACCGGCGTCAACATGCAGAGATGCCGTCAACTGGCCGGAAAGGCTGCGGGCCATGGCAACCATTTCGTCTTCGCTTTCCGCGATGACGATCAGGCCGAGCGGTCCGAAGACTTCCTCGCCGAGCACGTGATTGTCGAGCCAGTCCTTGGCTGTGGTCTGGAACAGGTAAGGTGTAGCGTTGCGCAGGTCGCAGGTCGAGGTGAGCACCGAGCGCACGCCCTCGGTACCGGCGATGCGGGTTGCGCCGTCACGATAGGCCTTGGCGATGCCGTCGGTCAGCATGGTCTGCGGTCCGACACCCGAAAGGGCCTCGGTTGCCGTCTCGACGAACTTGTCGGCGTCGGCGCCCTTGAGCAGCACAACGATACCGGGGTTGGTGCAGAACTGGCCGGCACCCATGGTCAGCGAACCGACCCAGCCCTTGGCGATGGCTTCGCCACGGGTGGCAACAGCCTTGGGCAGCATGAACATTGGGTTGACCGAGCCGAGCTCGCCGAAGAACGGGATCGGTTCAGGGCGCTGGGCGCAGAGATCGAAGAGCGCGCGACCACCACCGAGCGAACCGGTGAAACCGACCGCCTTGATCAGCGGATGCTGGACCAGTGCCTGGCCGACGTCACGGCTGCCACCATGCACCAGCGAGAAGACGCCCGGATGCACGCCGCAACGCTTGATCGCGGCATCGATCGCGGAAGCCACGATTTCGCCGGTGCCCGGATGGGCATCATGCGCCTTGACGACGACGGGGCAGCCGGCAGCAAGGGCTGCAGCCGTATCACCACCAGCCGTCGAGAAAGCGAGCGGAAAGTTTGAGGCACCGAAGACGGCGACAGGGCCGATCGGGCGCTGGACCATTCTGAGGTCCGAGCGAGGAAGCGGCTTGCGGTCGGGCAGGGCTTCATCGTGACGGCGGTCGAGATAATCACCCTTGCGGATATGGGCAGCAAACAGACGAAGCTGGCCGGTGGTGCGGCCGCGCTCGCCGATCAGGCGGGCTTCCGGAAGACCGGTTTCCTGGGAGCCGATCTCGGTGATGGCATCGCCGCGTGCATCGATCTCCTCAGCGATGGCATCGAGGAAAGCGGCACGCTCTTCGCGCGTCGAATAGGCATAGGTTTCGAAGGCCTCTTCAGCGGCCTTCACCGCCTGATCGACCAGGGCAGGTGTGCCCTTCGAAAACGTGTGGGAGGAGCCCGTGGCAGGCGACGAGGTGAAAGTATCCGTGCTGGCAACCCAGTTGCCGGCGATCAGGTGTTTTCCAGTCGGTGTATAGGCCATGGGATGGGCCTCCTTTTGATGTCAGTCTTCAAAGTGAGCGACGACTTTTCGTTCCCCGCAAAGGAACGAATCCGCCACGATGCGCAGCGGCTGATAGTCGGTGTCGCTCTGGCGGGAGCGGATGAGGTGGGCGAAGCGTTCGTAGATTCCAGCATATTCGCGGTCCGGGCCGGACGCCTGTTCCTTACCCCCGATATAGAGTTCCGAGCCGCCCTTTGAAAGGCGCAACTCGCCGGCATTCGTCTGGACTGTGATGTCCCACGTCTGCGGGCCTTCCTGTCGCCAGTCGAATTCGGCCGTAACCGGCGCACCTTCGACGGTCCGCATGGCGATGGAAGCGGCGATCGGCTGCTTCTTGTTTTCCGGGAATTCGAGGACCGACGTCTCGACCATGATATGGTCGGGAACGATCTCGGTGAGGATGGAAAGAGCATTGATACCGGGATCGAAGACGCCGAAACCACCCGGCTCCCAGATCCAGGCCTGGCCCGGATGCCAACGGCGGACGTCTTCCTTCCAGACGATCGAAATCGACTGGATGACCTTGTCTGCGAGCCACTGGCGAGCAGGCTCGACACCGAGCGCAAAGCGCGAATGCCAGGTGGCAAACAAGGTGACACCGGCCTTGGCGGCAAGCTCCGAAAGGGCCTCCGCTTCGCCGAGTGTGGTTGCAGGCGGCTTTTCCATCAGCACATGGCGACCGGCAGCAATCGCAGCCTTTGCCATGTCGAACCGCACTTCCGGCGGCGTGCAGAGCGACACGACCCTGATATCCGGCCTTGCAGCCAGGAATGCATCGAAGTCGGTGAAGTTCTCGGCACCGTCGACTTTGCCGTGACGGCTGACCCCGACGGCAACGACGAAGTCGTCACCGCCTGCGATCGACGGAATATGTTGGTCGCGGGCAATCTTGCCGATGCCGACCAGCGCCAGCGGGATACGTTCTGCCATCTTGATATCCCTCAGTGTGCGTCCTTGCCGACCGGCGAACCGCGGCACCCCTTCAGGAAGTCGAAGTCTGCACCGGTATCGGCACCCTCGACGTGATCGTGGAAGAGCTTGGCATAACCACTGGCCGGCGGCTCGACCGGCGGACGCCATTCGGCCAGACGCCGCTGCATTTCCTCGTCCGAGATGTCGAGATGCACCCGACGGGCTTCGACATCGACTTCGATGAAGTCACCGTTCTTGACGATCGCGAGCGGACCACCACGCGCCGCTTCCGGCGAGGTGTGCAACAGGACAGTGCCGTAGGCGGTACCGGACATGCGCGCATCGGAGATGCGGACCATGTCGGTGATCCCCTTGCGCAGGACTTTCGGCGGCAGGCCCATGTTGCCGACCTCGGCCATGCCCGGATAACCACGCGGACCGCAGTATTTGAGGACCATGACGCAGGTTTCGTCGATATCGAGCGCCTCGTCGTTGATTTTCGCCTTGTAGTCATCGATGTCTTCGAAGACCACGGCACGGCCGCGATGCTTCATCAGATGCTGAGAGGCAGCCGACGGCTTCAGCACGCAGCCCTTGGGTGCGAGATTTCCACGCAGGACGACGATACCGCCCTGCTGGGTCAGCGCCTTGTCGACCGGCAGGATGACGTCCTCGTTCCAGTTGCGGACATCCTTGACCTCGTCCCAGATGTTTTCGCCAGAGACAGTCAGTGCGTCCTTGTGAAGCTTGCCGGCTTCACCGAGCATCTTGATGACGACAGGCAGGCCACCGGCATAGAAGAACTCTTCCATCAGATATTTGCCCGACGGCATGAGGTTCACGATCATCGGTACATCACGGCCCAGGCGATCCCAGTCGTCGAGGGTGAGATCGATGCCGACACGGCCCGCCATGGCGAGCATGTGGATGACGGCATTGGTCGATCCACCGATCGCGCCATTGACGCGGATCGCGTTTTCGAAGGCTTCCTTGGTCATGATGTCGGAAGGCTTCAGATCATCCTTGACCATCTGCACGATGCGACGACCCGAAAGCTGCGCCATCACCTTGCGGCGGCTGTCGACGGCCGGGATCGCGGCATTGCCGGACAGAGCCATGCCGAGCGCTTCAACCATGGAGGCCATGGTCGAGGCGGTGCCCATGGTATTGCAGGTACCACTGGAACGGGACATCGAGGCTTCCGCTTCGACGAATTCTTCCTGGGTCATCTCGCCGGCCTTCACGGCTTCGGAGAACTTCCAGAGGTGGGTGCCGGATCCGACGCGCTCACCACGGAAATAGCCGTTCAGCATCGGACCGCCAGTCACGACGATCGACGGAAGGTCGGTGGAAGCGGCAGCCATCACCAGCGACGGCGTGGTCTTGTCACAGCCGACTAGCAGGACCGCACCATCGATCGGCTGCGCGCGCATGGCTTCCTCGACGGCGAGCGCCGCAAGGTTGCGATACATCATGGCCGTCGGGCGGAAGGTATTTTCCGACGCCGAGAAAACCGGGATCTCGACCGGGAAGCCGCCGGCTTCCCAAACGCCGGCCTTCACCTTTTCGGCCAATTCGCGCAGATGGCCATTGCAGGGGGTGAGGTCGGACCAGGTGTTCAGAATACCGATGACGGGACGACCGTCGAACAGGTCGTGCGGGTGACCCTGGTTCTTCATCCAGCCACGGTGGTAGATGGTGTCACGCGACGTGCCGCCATACCAGTGCTGCGATCTCAGTTGGCGCGGCCAGGCCGCCGGTTTGAACTTGCTCATGGCTATCGTCCTGTCTCTGTTGAATGGGCGGGTCGGAGGGCCGATCCGCTCAGAGCATCTTCACCTTGACGGTCTCTGCAGCAGCCTTTGCCAGGCGATTGCGCAGCGGAAGACCGAATTGCGGCGACTCGATTTCAAACACGTCACCTTCCTGCGTGACGAACCCGTCAGCGACCGAAAGCGTGGCCGTGCCGTACATGTGGATGTGAAGGTCGCCGGGCTGGCAGAAGAGCGCATACTTGAAATGGTGGTATTCAAGGTTCGCGATCGTGTGCGACATGTTTGCCTCACCCGAGAGGAACGGCTTCTCCCATACGGTCTGGCCACCGCGCACGATGCGCGAGGTGCCTTCGACGTGGTCGGGGAGGGCGCCGACGCGCAGTTCCGGACCAAAGGAGGCCGGACGCAGCTTGGAGTGGGCGAGGAAGAGATAGTTGATCTTCTCGGTCACGTGGTCGGAAAATTCGTTAGCAACGGAGAAGCCCAGGCGATGCGCGGTGCCATCGTCGCCGATGATGTAATAACCGGCCATCTCGGGTTCTTCACCACCATCGAGAGCGAACGATGGCGACACGAGGTCGTCGCCGGGTGCGACAGCGTTGAAACCGTTGCCCTTGTAGAACCACTCGGGCTGTACGCCGGTCTCGCCGGGCTTCGGCTTGCCGCCTTCCAGACCCATGCGGAACATCTTCATCGAGTCGCTCATGCCGGCGGTGTCCGCATGCATGTTGTCTCGCGCAGATGCCGAACCCGTATGGGTGAGACCCGTACCGGTCAGGTACATGTGGGCCGGATCCGGATGACGGACCGGGCAATCGAGCTTGCCTTCGGCCGCAAGCGCGACGAGGTCGACGGTGTCGCCTTGGCCATGCTTTTCGATCAGGGCGGCCACGGTGGTCCCGGCGGCTATCGCCGCCTTGGCCAGTTCGTATGTGGAGTTAAATCCAGGGACAAGGCGCGCAGCCTCACCCTGGCGGCAAATGATGCCGCCAGCCTTCAATTGCGAGAGAAACATAAGCCTATCCTCAGACTGCTTTGTTCTTGTTGTAAACGTCGAAGAAGACAGCAGCCAAAAGCACGAGGCCCTTGATGAGCTGCTGGTAGTCAATGCCGATACCCATGATCGACATGCCGTTGTTCATGACACCCATGATCAGGGCGCCGATGACAGCACCGGTAATCTTGCCCACGCCGCCGGATGCAGAAGCACCGCCGATGAAGCAGGCCGCGATGACGTCGAGTTCGAAGCCGACACCGGCTTTCGGCGTCGCCGAATTGAGGCGCGCCGCAATGATCATGCCGGCGAGCGCTGCGAGAACGCCCATGTTGACGAAGGTCAGGAACACCAGACGTTCGGTGTTGATGCCGGAGAGCTTTGCGGCCTTCTCGTTGCCGCCCAGCGCATAGATGCGACGGCCAATGGTCGTGCGGGTGGTGACGAAGGAATAGAGGGCAATCAGAATGCCCATGACGACGAGCACGTTCGGCAGACCGCGATAGGTCGCCAGCTGATAGCCGAGGAAGATCGCGACAACGCTGATGATGCCCATCTGCACGGCGAAGAAGACGAAGGGTTCGTTTTCCGTGCCATGCTCTTCGTTCAGGCGACGGTGCTTCATGCCGTTAAAGATGGCGAGGGCAACGAGCAGCACGACCACGATGATCGCGACATGGTTGGCGATACCCGTCGTCGCAACATCCGTCAGCGGCATGAAATCCGGGATGAAGCCGGTCGACAGCAGCGTGAATTCCTTCGGGAACGGACCGATCGGGCGTCCCTGCAGGACCACATAGGTCAGACCGCGGAACACCAGCATGCCGGCGAGCGTCACGATGAAGGACGGGATCTTCTGATAGGCGACCCAGTAGCCCTGGGCGGCGCCCATGATGCCGCCGAGCATCAGACACAGCGGAACGACGAGGGAGAAATGCCAGCCCCATTTGACCAGCATGATCGCCGATATGCCGCCGATGAAGGCGACAATCGAGCCGACCGACAGATCGATATGCCCCGCCACGATGATCAGCAACATGCCGAGCGCCATGATGACGATGAACGAGTTCTGCAGCACCAGGTTGGTGATGTTGACCGGGCGGAAGAGAACGCCGTCGGTCAGGAACTGGAACAGCAACATGATGACGACGAGTGCAAGCAGCAGTCCGTATTCGCGGATGTTGTTGCGCAGATAGTCGCCCACGGAGACCTTGGGGGTTTCGGTTCTTGTGTCGATGGCCATTAGTGTTTCTCCCCAGAGCGCATGATGGCACGCATGATGGACTCTTGGCTTGCTTCTTCCTTGGACAGTTCCGCGACGATGCGACCTTCGTTCATGACGTAGATGCGGTCGCAGGTGCCGAGCAGTTCCGGCATTTCCGATGAGATCATCAGAATGCCCTTACCTTCGGCGGCAAGCTGGTTGATGATGGTGTAGATTTCGAATTTTGCGCCAACGTCGATGCCGCGGGTCGGCTCGTCGAGGATCAGGATCTCGGGGTTGGTGAACAACCACTTCGACAGCACAACCTTCTGCTGGTTGCCGCCGGACAGGTTGACGGCTTCCTGGTAGATCGAATGTGAGCGGATCCGAAGCTTCTGACGATAGTCGGCCGCCACCTTGGCTTCCTTGCGATCGTCGATGACGGTGCCGCTGGAAACGCCGTCGAGATTGGCGAGCGTGGTGTTTTCCTTGATGTTGTTCTGCAGGACCAGACCGAGATGCTTGCGGTCTTCGGTCACGTAGGCAAGTCCCGCATCGATCGCCTTCGGGATCGTCGAGACGTCGACCGGCTTGCCATGCATCCAGACGTCACCGGTGATCTTGTGACCCCAGGACTTGCCGAAGATGCTCATCGCCGTCTCGGTGCGGCCGGCGCCCATGAGCCCGGCGATACCGACGACCTCACCCGCCCGAACGTTGAAGGCAATATCGTGCAGGAACTGACGATCACGGTGGTTCTGGTGGAAGACGTTCCAGTTCTTCACTTCGAGAAGCATGTCGCCGATTTTCGGATCGCGCTTCGGATAACGGTCTTCCATGTCACGGCCGACCATCCCCTTGATGATCCGGTCTTCCGTGATTTCCTGCGTGTGACAGTCGAGCGTTTCGACAGTGCCACCGTCACGAATGATGGTGATCTTGTCGGCGACCTTGCGGATCTCGTTGAGCTTGTGGGAGATGATGATCGAGGTCATCCCCTGCTTGCGGAATTCCATCAGAAGCGTCAGGAGTGCGTCCGAATCCGTTTCATTGAGAGAAGCGGTCGGCTCGTCGAGGATGAGCAACCGGACCTTCTTCGACAGCGCCTTGGCGATTTCGACCAGCTGCTGCTTGCCGACACCGATGTCGGTTATGCGGGTGGAAGGAGAATCCTTCAGGCCAACCTTCGCCAGCAACTCTTTCGTCCGCGCGAAGGTCTGGGGCCAGTGGATCACGCCCTTGTCGGCGATCTCGTTGCCGAGAAAGATGTTTTCGGCGATCGACAGGAGCGGCACGAGTGCCAGTTCCTGGTGAATGATGATGATGCCGAGTTCCTCGCTGTCGGAAATCCGGCCGAAGCGACGGACTTCGCCGTCGTAGTAGATATCGCCGTCATAGGTGCCCGCGGGATAGACGCCGCTCAGGACCTTCATCAGCGTGGACTTGCCGGCGCCATTTTCGCCGACCAGCGCGTGGATCTCCCCCTCGCGCACCTTGAAGCTGACATTGTCCAGCGCTTTCACGCCGGGGAATGTCTTTGTGATGCCGCGCATCTCGAGAATGATGTTGTCCATGTACAGAATTCCTGCGCCAAGCCAGCGATCCTATCTGGATCGAGCCGGAGGCGCGAGCTCCCTCAATGCGTATAGAAAAGGGGTCCGCGACGGATCGCGGACCCGGATGCGATCCGAAGGATCAGTTGTCGATCTGATCGGCGGTGTAGTAACCGGCGCCGACGAGAACGTCCTTGGCATTCGACTTGTCGAGAGCGACAGGCTTCAGCAGGTAGGACGGAACGACCTTAACACCATTGTTGTAGGTCTCGTTGTCGTTGATCTCGGGCTCCTTGCCTTCCATGATGGCTTCGACCATCGAGACGGCAACCTTGGCGAGTTCGCGGGTGTCCTTGAAGACGGTCGAGTACTGCTCGTCGGCAAGCATCGACTTGATCGAGGGCAGCTCGGCGTCCTGACCGGTGACAACCGGCATCGCCATGTCGCCCGAACCGTAGCCTACGCCCTTGAGAGCAGACAGGATGCCGATCGAGAGGCCGTCATAAGGAGACAGAGCGCCATGCAGCTTGTCTTCGGTGTAGGTCGAGGACAGCAGGTTTTCCATACGAGCCTGGGCAACGGTGCCGTCCCAACGCAGCGTACCGACCTGGTCCATGCCCTGCTGGCCGGACTTGATCACGATGTCGCCGCTGTCGATGAGCGGCTGCAGAACCGACATGGCGCCGTCGTAGAAGAAGAAGGCGTTGTTGTCGTCAGGCGAACCGCCGAAGAGTTCGACGTTCCACGGCTTGGTGTCCGGGAACTTGGCCTTGAGGCCATCAACGAGGCTGGTTGCCTGGAGAACGCCGACCTGGAAGTTGTCGAAGGTGGCGTAGTAGTCGACATTGCCCGAGTCACGGATCAGGCGGTCATAAGCGATGACCTTGACGCCGGCATCGGCGGCCTTCTGCAGGATGTCGGAGAGCGTGGTGCCGTCGATGGCGCCGATCACGAGAACCTTGGCACCCTTGGTGACCATGTTTTCGATCTGGGCCAGCTGGTTCGGAATGTCGTCGTCAGCGAACTGCAGGTCCGGCGTGTAGCCAGCGTCCTGGAACAGCTTTTCCATGGTCTCGCCATCGGAGATCCAGCGGGTCGACGTCTTCGTCGGCATCGAAATGCCGACCATGCCCTTGTCCTGTGCGAAGGACGCGGGCGCGAATGATGCGATGCCGATTGCGAGCGACGCAATCAGGGCGCCAAGTTTCTTCATGGTAACCTCCCTGGTCATACCGTGCGAGGCCAAGCTCCTCCTGGCACTCGCTGAAACAAGAACGAGCGGCTGACGCGGCAGCCCCCAGCTCCGTGGCGAGTCTTATCGTGGCCAATATACCGATCAAATGATTATTTTGACTTTCTGCATACCATGGTTGATATGTCCTTTATGGCCGAAATTCATGTCCACCGATTGCAACCAAAGCATCTGAACCTCATCCGCTCGATCGCGGAGCTCGGGCAATTAAGCTTGGCCGCTCAGGAGCTTGCGCTGACGCAGCCTGCGGCTTCCCGCATGTTGGGCGAAATCGAACGCTATGTCGGGTCACCGATCTTCGTCCGCACGCCCAAAGGCATGGAGCCGACAGCTGTCGGCAGTGCGCTTGCTCGGCGTGCACAGAACGTACTGGAGGAAATGCGCGAAGCCGCCCGCGAGGTGGAAGCCATCCAGCGCGGGCTGACAGGCAAGGTCAGGATCGGCGCCGTCACCGGCGGAGCGGTCGGTTACGTTGTGCCCGCCATCCGCGCGTTGAAGGCTGAAGCCTCCACCGTCGACATACATGTCGACGTTGCACCGAGCGGCGAGATGATCCGCGATCTTCTGTCAGGCCAGTACGACTTCGTTCTCGGGCGCATCCCGGCCGGCATCGACGCGCGACAGTTCCATGTCGACGGCGCGACCATGGAAGAGGTGGAGATCGTCGTGCACCGCATTCATCCGCTGGTCAACGTGGACCGGCTCAACATCTCGGACATGGCCCATTTCCCCTGGGTCATGCAGGCGCCCGGCACCCCCCTGCGCCAGGCGGTGGAGAATGTCTTCATCGAAGAAGGCGCCCCCATTCCGCGCAACATTGTCAACACCACATCTCTTCTGGTCATGATCGCGATGCTCGCCTCGTCCAACGCGATCGCTCCCATGTCGCGTGAAGTCGCCGATCTTCTCTGTCGACAGACGCCCGTCGGCGACCTGACCACGCTGAAACTCGATACGCCGATCGAAGTGACGCCCTATCATCTGATCACCCTGAGCGGCAAACGTCTGTCGCCGATCGCAGCACGGCTGCGTGAGCTGCTGCTCAGTCGATTCCTGAGCAGAGGACGCTGAGACCATGGTCGCGGGACCCCGATAAGCTTGCAATTTCGGGCATGTCAGGCACACTGTCACCCAGCCGTCATGAATCGCAGCTCATGGAGCATTGATGACAGAGCAGCCGGAAGGGCAGCGCCGTGAAGACGAGGGAGCCGAGAAAAGCGCCACCGGCGTAGTCGATCTCGGCATATACAGGCAATCCCTCGACCCTCTTCCCGTCACGTTCCATCGCCGCGAACTGGACGCGATCCTCTGGATCTATGGCCGCATGGTCGGGGAGGGTGAATGGCGCGACTATGCGATCGATCACCTCAAGGATCGAGCCGTTTTTTCCGTCTTCAAAAGGTCAGGCGAATATCCGCTCTACCGCATCGAAAAGAATCCGAAGCTTGCGGCCAAGCAGGGCGCATTTTCGGTCATCGCAACGGATGGCCGGATCCTGAAGCGCGGCCACGACCTTCGCCAGGTCCTCAAGATTTTTGACAAGGCATTGAAAGCCCTCGACTGACGATCAAGGCATCGTGCCGGGATAGCTGGACAGATCGGGCGTGGTGGAATTCCCCTCGCCCAGCACCTTCTGCATGAAGACGGTGTCGAGCCACAGGTCATGCTTGAAGCCGGTTCCGACCAGGCGTCCGGCGGGTTCGAAGCCACAACTGCGATGCACCGCCATGGACGCCTCGCTCGCACCGCCGATGACCGCGATCATCTGGCGAAAACCCAGCGCCTCGCACCGTATCAGCAGTTCTCTCAGCAGAGCCTTCCCGACACCGCGACCGCGAGCCGAAGGGGCGATATAGATGGAATCTTCGACGAGCCATCGATAGGCCGGACGGGTTCTGAAGGCCGATGCATAGGCATAGCCTGCAAGCGATCCCTTTTCATCGACCGCCGCGAGATAGGGATAGCCCTTGGCCTTGAGGGCGGCAAATCTCCCCGACATCTCTTCGAGATCGGGCGAAACGAGCTCATAGCTTGCGGTTCCGTTGACCACGGCGTCTGCGTAGATTGCAGTGACCTGCGGAAGGTCATCAGGGATCAGATCGCGAATTTCGAGATTCATGCAACTACTCCGGTCAACCTGCTTGTTTATCCACGTGCTGACAGGCGAGACAAGCGCCGGAGTGTAACGGTGACACTGCGATCGATCCCAACACCTTCGCTTTTCGCCGAAGCGGCGGGTGTGTCGGCTTGACTCGCGCTGAAAACCTTGTAATCCCTCGCCGCGAAGAGGAATTCGGTCCATGCACGCTTTCGGGCAACCCTTTGCGGTCTTCCACCCCCTGCAGCAGTCTGCTGCCGGTGGCGCATGCCTTTCTCTTGCATCCACGACCAAGGCCAAAACGACGACGAAAACCGTCTGACGTCTTCGGCCACCGCTCTCTCCCCGGCACGGCCGGGGACAAGGAAGGTTGCGCACCCGTCGCGAGCTTCCCCCTCACCACCCGAGGAGAGACAGAAAGAGAGCATAGACATGGGTTTCAAGATTGCAGTCGTAGGCGCAACCGGCAATGTCGGGCGCGAAATGCTGAACATCCTCTCCGAGCGCGGCTTTCCGGCATCGGAAGTCGTGGCACTTGCCTCGGCGCGCTCGCAGGGCACGGAAGTCTCCTTCGGTGACAAGGTCCTGAAGGTTTCCAACCTCGACAATTACGATTTCTCCGACACGGACATTTGCCTGATGTCGGCCGGTGGCACCATCTCCCAGAAGTGGTCGCCGAAGATCGGCGCGCAGGGCTGCGTCGTCATCGACAACTCCTCGGCCTGGCGTTACGATTCGGACGTTCCGCTGATCGTTCCGGAAGTCAATCCGGACGCCATCGTCGATTTCAAGAAGCGCAACATCATCGCCAATCCAAACTGCTCGACCGCCCAGCTCGTTGTAGCACTGAAGCCGCTGCATGATGTCGCCAAAATCAAGCGCGTCGTCGTCTCGACCTACCAGTCGGTTTCCGGCGCCGGCAAGGAAGGCATGGACGAACTGTTCACGCAGACCCGCGCCGTTTTCGTCGCCGATCCGGTCGAGTCGAAGAAGTTCACCAAGCGCATCGCCTTCAACGTCATCCCGCATATCGATAGCTTCATGGAAGACGGCTACACGAAGGAAGAGTGGAAGGTTCTGGCCGAGACGAAGAAGATGCTCGATCCGAAGATCAAGGTGACCTGCACTGCCGTGCGGGTTCCGGTCTTCATTGGTCATTCGGAATCCGTCAACATCGAGTTCGAGAACGAGATCACAGCCGATCAGGCCCGCGACATCCTGCGCGAGGCTCCGGGCTGCCTTGTCATCGACAAGCATGAAAACGGCGGCTACATCACGCCCGTCGAATGCGCCGGAGAAGATGCCACATTTATTTCCCGTATCCGCGAGGATGCGACGGTTGAGAACGGTCTCAACATGTGGGTCGTCTCCGACAACCTGCGCAAGGGTGCAGCCCTCAACGCCATCCAGATTGCCGAGCTGCTCGTCAATCGCGGCTTGATCAAGCCCCGCGCAGCCGCTTGATCTATTGCAGCAGAGGCTTCCCGATTGAACACGGGAAGCCTCGAACGGCGCTTTCAGCTGAAAGTGATCCGATTTGAGACCTTCACGGCCCTACATTAGCTTTGGACGGATGACAGAGTCATCTTTCACTGGCATGGTGCGGCCGAATCGCCCTCCACAGTCCGTTATGAGGCATCAATGCGACTGACATCCACTTTGTCGGCGGCTCTCGTTTCCGTCGTCGCGCTGTTCGCCGGCACGCAACACGCCGCCGCCGCTGCTTGCAGCAACACTTCCGCTGGCTTTGAAGATTGGAGCGCCGCTTTCAAGCAGCAGGCTGCTGCCCAGGGCTTCAGCCCGCGCATGCTCGATAAGGTTTTCTCCGCGGTCAACTATAGCCGCAGCACCATCAGTGCAGACCGCGGTCAGAAGAGCTTCAAGCTCTCCTTCGATCAGTTCATGCAGAAGCGCGGCGGACAGACTATCATCAACCGCGGCAAGACGATGAAGAAGAACAACGCGGCTCTCTTTGCACGGCTTGAGAAGCGTTATGGCGTCCCGGCAGGTCCGCTGATCGCCATCTGGGGCATGGAGACCGGATTCGGCTCCTTCCTCGGCAAGGAGCACACCCTCTCGGCCGTCGCCACGCTCGCCTTCGATTGCCGCCGCAGCGCATTCTTCACCGACCAGTTCTACGCAGCGCTGGAACTCGTTCAGGCCGGCAACCTCGATGTCAACGCCAAGGGCGCAGCCCACGGCGAAATCGGCCAGACGCAGTTTCTGCCGCGCAACGTCATTCGCTTCGGTGTCGACGGTGACGGCGATGGCCATATCGACATGGTCCGTTCGCGCGCCGACGCTCTCGCATCGACCGCAAACTTTTTGCGCGGCCATGGCTGGCAGCCAGGCGCCGGCTATCAGCAGGGTGAGCCGAACTACGCCGCCATCCAGGGTTGGAATGCCGCAAGCGTCTACCAGCAGGCAATTGCCTATATCGGCGCGCGGATCGACGCCGAATAATCGACAAGCAAACGGCGGCCACGGGCCGCCGTTTCGCATTTCAGGTAAAGGTGAAAGTCGATAACAGGCTGATCAATTGCCGGTCTCGGCACCGAGCCGTTCGAAGTCCCTGGTCTTCGGGTCCATGACCCACAATTCCCCATTGCTGATGTCGAACCAGGCACCGTGGATGCGCAGCTTGCCGCGCTCCTCAAGGATCTTCACGCAAGGGAAAGTCCGCAGATTGGCAATCGAATTTCGGATGGAGATGCGCTCGAGGGCCGTCTGGCGCTCGGCTGGCGTCATGGTGGAGTTGCTCTGGATCTGCTCGGCAGCGGGCGCGACGAGGTTCATCCACTTGCCGATGAAATCTCCCGGCGAGAGTGGCTCGGCGTTCGGATCAAGGGCTGCACGAATACCGCCGCATCGCCCGTGGCCCATGACGATGATGTCCTGCACACGCAAGGCCTGGACGGCGAATTCGAGGGCAGCCGAGGTTGAGTGGTACTGCCCGTCCGGCTCGTAGGGCGGCACCATATTGGCAACATTGCGGACAACGAAGAGCTCGCCCGGAATGGAATCGAAGATCACCTCGGGCGCAGCCCGGGAATCGCAGCACGCAATCACCAGCGTATTGGGCTTTTGCCCCTGCTCGGCAAGGACGCGATAGCGGTCACGCTGATCGTGATACCGGCCGCTCATGAAGTTGCGATAGCCGTTGAGAAGTGCGGAGGGAAATTGGCTCATCGCTACCGATTACAGCGCGTGAACGGCACTGGCAACCAAGTGCCGCCAGAGAATTGCCTGGGAAATCAGAAGCCGCTACCGGGCCTCCGCAGGGCGGGATGCAAGAGGCGGCGCATCTGTACCATGGCCATGGGGGTCGAAAGGCTGGAGGCGTCACTCTCCAGAGTCAGCTCGTCACCGCCGCGCTTGGCTGTTTGCATCAGAATTTCGAAGACACTGGACGTCGCCAGTTGCAGCGCTTTTTCTTCGTCCATGCCTTCGAGAAGACGCGCCAGAAAGACGGCGGCCAGGAGATCGCCTAGACCGTTTGGCGGATTGTCGATGAGCCGGTGCTCGGCGAGCAGGGCCGAGCGACCGCTGAGCAGGAGGTTTCCTGTTCCCTTGGCCATCATTGGCACCGCGGAGGTGACCAGCATGCGTTTCGGTCCGAGATCGCCCGCCGCTTCTATGATCGCCTGGTTGCTTGGCAGCTCGCGTCCTGCCATCCACTGCAGTTCATAGCGATTGGGTGTCGCAAGATCGGCAAGCGGAATGAGCCGCTCTCGGATGGCCGTTGCGGTTTCGACCGGCACGTAAAGTCCTCCGAGATCGCCAATCACGGGATCGCACACATAGATCAGATCCGGATTCTTTTCTTTTGCAGCTTCGACGAGACGAGCCACGGCTGCCGGCTGGCGGGCGCTGCCGAAGTATCCGGATAATATCGCGGAAACCTCTCCGAGCCAGGGCGCCCTGATCAGGTCATCGATCACGCTGTCGAAGTCGTCATCGGAAAATCGCAGACGCGTCGCCGGACCATGTCCCGGATGCCAGGGAAGCACGATTGTCGGAAGTGCCCAGACTGGCCGACCCAGGACTTCCAGGGCGAACACGGCGGCTCTGTTGCCCACGGATCCTCGGACCACATGGCTCGAAATGACGATAACTGCACCCTTGCTGAATTCGCGCATTTTATGTGATTCGCTTTCTAAGCCAGCAATCGAACTGGAAAGACACCATCTGGTACAAAAATTTCCTGAATCTTACGAATTTGACCGCATATTTTCGCCTGATTTTTTCCTATTCCTGTTCCATACATACTTTTGCAAGCCATTTGCGTGAAGATGAAGCGCAAAGGCGCGATTTACGGAGGGGTACATGGGCAGGACCGGGTTCAGCAAGCGGGATGAATTGCTGGAAAATGCGGAGCAGATGGCGCGAGAACAGGGCGGTGCCCATGTATCGCCCAAAGTCATATTCGGAAGGGCAAGCAACGACGACCTGGATCGCTACGAAGCGTCCATGCTGGCACGATCGGCCTCGAGAGCCGCAAGTGACATTGCGGGTTGGGATCGCACGACACCCCATATCAGCATCGATACCATCGAGGACGTGAGCCCGAACGGCATTCCGGTCAGCGTTCTCTCCATCGTCGACCATAACAAGTCCTTCCTCTACGATTCGCTGATGGGCGAGGTGACCAGCCACTATCGCGACATCTATATGGCGGTCCATCCTATCCTTGCCGTGACACCGCGCGGTGACATCTCGCTGTCGAACCCGGACTCCGATCCGGAAGGCGCGATCAAGGTCAGCTATATTCAACTTCATCTGGCGCCGCTCTCAGCGGAGCAGTCCGCCGATTTGATAGGGCGGCTCCAGAACGTGCTGGCGCAGGTCAAGATGGCGGCGACCGACTGGAAGCCCATGCTCAATCTGCTGGAAACAGCGCTTTCCGAGCTTCGGGACTTGTCTGCCGGACGGACCGAAGCCGAGCGCGACGAGGCGGTTGCCTTCATCGAGTGGCTCCGTAACAACAATTTCACCTTCCTCGGCATGCGGGAATACACCTATTCGGGCGATGGAGCCGAAGCGACCGTTGAGCGCGACAAGGGCAGCGGCCTCGGCATTCTCTCGGACCCTGATGTTCGCGTGCTTCGCCAGGGGCAGAATCAGGTCACGACGACCCCCGAGATCCTCGCCTTCCTGCAAGGTCCCGACTACCTCATCGTCACCAAGGCGAATGTCAAATCCGTCGTCCACCGCCGCGCCTACATGGACTATGTCGGCATCAAGCGCTTCGGACCGAACAGCAAGGTCGCAGGCGAGCTCCGCATCGTCGGCCTGTTTACAGCCACCGCCTATACGCGCTCGGTCAATCAGATCCCGCTCTTGCGCGCCAAGGTCGAGAAGGTCGTGTCCCATTTCGACTTCGACCCTCGTAGCCATTCCGGCCGCATGCTGCAGAACACGCTGGAAAACTATCCCCGCGACGACCTCTTCCAGATCACACCGGACCTGCTGGCAAAGTTCTGCGAACAGATCAACGATCTCTCCGAACGCCCGCGGGTGCGCGTCTTGCCGCGCATCGACCATTTCGATCGTTTCGTCTCCCTGATCGTTTACGTCCCCCGCGAAGACTACAACTCCATGGTCCGCGAGAAGATCGGCCTCTATTTCCAGTCCGTCTACAAGGGGCATGTTTCAGCCTTCTATCCGGCCTTCCCCGAAGGCGGCGTGGCCCGCGTGCACATTATCATCGGCCGACGCGAAGGGACGACGCCTCAGATCCCCCAGGCGACGCTTGAAGAGGCGGTTCGCCAGATCACTGCTCGCTGGGCGGATCGGTTCGCGGCCCTTGCCGGCAAAGGCGCGCCGACGCTTGAAGTGGGGCAGGCATTCGAGGAAGCCTTTACCCCCGAAGAGGCGGTCAGCGATCTCAAGCACATCAAGGCCTGCATCGCAGGAGCCCCGTTGTCGCTCGAATTCCACCAGGTGACGGACGAGCGCGGCCCGCTTCTCTATCTCAAGATCTTCCACATGGGTGATCATCTGCCCCTGTCGCGTCGTGTCCCTCTGCTTGAAAACCTCGGTTTCCGGGTGATCAGCGAGCGTACCTTCGACATCGGCATCGGTCGCTCCGACGACGACCAGAGTGTTGTCGTTCTCCACGACATGGAACTGCAGGTTCCAGACGGGATAAACTTCGACATCAAACAGCATGCGATACAGGTTGAAGAGGCCTTTCTTGCGGCCTTTACGGGTGCGGTCGATAACGACGCATTCAACCGCCTGATACTGGCGGCAAGCGTCACTGCCCGCGAAGCATCGGTACTGAGGGCCTATGCCGCCTATCTCCGGCAGACCGGCGCGGTCTATCCCCTGACCTACATGGCGGAAACGCTGACCAAACACCCGGCCATCGCAGCCGACCTGGTGACCCTCTTCAAGAACCGCTTCGATGTCTCGCTGGCTGAGAAAAGCCGCAAGACCCGCCACGCAGAACTGCTTGACGCGCTGGAAAGCAAGCTGAACGACGTCAAGATCCTTGATGAAGACCGCATCGTGCGTCGCTACATCAATGCGATCGAGGCGACACTCAGAACCAACTTCTACCAGAAGGGCTATCAACAGAGCGATCGCCCGATGCTTGCCTTCAAGTTCGATCCGCACAAGCTGGAAGGCCTACCCGAACCGCGTCCGTTCCGCGAAATCTTCATCTACGGCGTCGAGGTCGAAGGCGTCCATCTGCGCTTCGGCAAGGTCGCCAGAGGCGGTCTGCGCTGGTCGGATCGCGCGCAGGACTACCGCACGGAAGTGCTTGGCCTCGTCAAGGCGCAGCAAGTCAAGAATGCCGTGATCGTGCCGGTCGGTGCGAAGGGCGGCTTCTTCCCCAAACAGCTCCCGCCTGCGACCAACCGCGAAGCCTGGTTCGCAGCCGGCACGGAAGCCTACAAGACCTACATCCGCACCCTCCTGTCGATCACCGACAACATCGTTGCCGGTGAGATCGTTCCGCCAGCAGACACCCTCCGGCCGGATGGCGATGATCCCTATTTCGTCGTGGCCGCCGACAAGGGCACGGCGACCTTCTCCGACACGGCGAACGGCCTCGCTCAGGAAGCCGGCTTCTGGCTCGACGATGCCTTCGCCTCTGGCGGTTCCGCCGGATACGACCACAAGAAGATGGGCATCACCGCCCGCGGCGCCTGGGAAACGGTCAAGCGTCACTTCCGTGAAATCGATACCGACATCCAGAAGACGCCGTTCACCGTGGCTGGCGTCGGCGACATGTCGGGCGACGTCTTCGGCAACGGCATGCTGCTGTCGGAACAGATCAGGCTGATCGCGGCCTTTGACCACCGCGACATCTTCATCGATCCCAATCCCGATCCGGCCATCTCGTTTGCCGAACGCAAGCGGATGTTCAACCTGCCGCGATCCAGTTGGCAGGACTATGACCGCTCGACCCTGTCGGCCGGGGCGATGATCATCTCTCGTGCAGAGAAATCCGTGAAACTCACCCCGGAGGCGGCCGAGGCAATCGGCCTTGCAACGACCACCGCCACGCCGATGGACATCATGACGGCAATCTTGAAGGCGCCGGTCGATCTCCTCTGGTTCGGCGGCATCGGCACCTACATCAAGGCGGCGGCGGAGACCGACGCCGAGGTCGGTGATCGCGCCAATGATGCGATCCGTGTCAGCGCCGCGGATGTCCGCGCCAAGGTCATCGGCGAAGGTGCCAACCTGGGTGTGACCCAGAAGGGCCGTATCGCCTACGCCTTGAATGGTGGCCGCTGCAATTCCGATGCGATCGACAACTCGGCCGGGGTGAATTCCTCGGACGTCGAGGTCAACATCAAGATCGCCCTGAGCCCGGCCATGCTGGAGGGGCGTCTGCCACGGGAGAAGCGCAATGTGCTGCTCGCCGAGATGACGGACGAAGTTGCAGATCTCGTGTTGCGCAACAACTATCTCCAGTCGCTGTCGATCTCACTTACTGAAGCCAAGGGTGCCGGCAACCGCGAAGAGCTGAGCCGGCTCATGGATTATCTCGAGGGCATGGGACGCCTTAACCGCAAGGTCGAGACACTTCCGGATTCCGCAGGCGTCGCAGAGCGCTACGTCTCGGGCAAGGCGCTGACCCGACCGGAAATCGGCGTGCTTCTCTCCTATGCGAAGATCGTGCTCTTCGATCAGTTGATCGAGTCGGATCTTCCGGACGACAGTTATTGCGAGGCGACGCTGTTCAACTACTTCCCGGCCGCCATGCGCGATACCTTTGCGACCGACATCGCTGCACATCGCCTCCGCCGTGAAATCATCGCGACGGTTCTTGCCAACCACGCCATCAACCGAGGCGGCCCCGGCTTTGTCGTTTCGGTCTGCGACGCGACGGGGAGCTCTCCTGACACCGTCGTCAAGGCAGCACTGGTCACCCGCGAGGCGCTCGGTCTGACGCCGCTCTGGGACAAGATCGACGCCCTGGACGCCCGCATCCCGGGGCAGACGCAGAACAGGCTCTACGCGATCATCTCGGAGATCTATGCGGCCATGACCCGGTTGCTGATCGATACCGGCTTCGTCAAGGGATCGATCGGCGATGCCGTGACGCAGTTGAAGGCTGCGGTGGCTTCGGCGTCACCCGTGTTCAAGAAGACGGTTCCGGCCGCCCTTCGCCAGCATTTCGATGACCAGATTGCCGCCCTCATCGAAGCCGGCGCACCGCAAGCCCTGGCGGCTGAGGTCGTCAATCTGCAGACCATGCAGCTGCTGCCCGAGATCCTGCAGATTGCCGAACGAACCGGCGCCGATTTCGCCGGAGCCATGCGCGGCTTCTTCGCTGTCTCCGAGGCCTTCCGTATCGGCCGCATCATCGAGAATGCCGGACGGATCCAGACGACGGACCACTATGACAGTCTGGCCCTGACGCGCAGCCTCGACCGGATCGGTCAGGCACGCAGACAGATCGTCTGTGTGGCGCTGACGAGCCACGGCCAGGATCCACAACCGGTTCAGGCATGGATCGCGACGGACAAGAACCGTGTCGAGCGGATCGGCAAGGAACTGGCATCGATCGTCGACAGCGGCGAACCGAGCATTTCCAAACTCGCGGTCGCTGCCGGACTTCTGGGTGATCTTGCACAGGACCACGTGAGGTGACACTGTCCCGGGGCTTTAGAGCCTCTGGGGGATGCCTGTGACGACAAGTGAAGACGTGAAGACCAGCCACGGCCCCATCGACAGGGGTGTCCGTGGCTGGATGTTTTTTGACTGGGCAGCGCAGCCCTTCTTCACCGTAGTCACGACCTTCATCTTCGGTCCGTATTTCGTCTCACGGATGACCGATGATCCGGTGAGCGCCCAGACCGCCTGGAGCAATGCCGCGACGATTTCCGGCGTCATCATTGCCATCCTTGCACCCATTCTCGGTTCAATCGCCGACGAGTCCGGGTCCAGGAAGCCCTGGATCGCCTTCTTCGCGCTGATCAAGATCGCCTGCCTCGCCCTTCTCTGGACAGCCGCTCCGGGCTCGCCCGTCGCTCTCGTGATGCTGTTGATGATCCTCGCCAGCATCGCAGCGGAGTTTTCCATCGTCTTCAACGATTCCATGATGCCGCGCCTCGTCAGCCAGCAGGATGTCGGGCGCGTGTCCAACATTGCCTGGGGCATGGGCTATATGGGCGGCATGATCGTGCTGATCTTCGTGGTGCTCTTCCTTGCCGGCAATCCGACGACCGGAAAGACGCTGATCGGCTTCGATCCGCTGTTCGGGCTGGACCCGGCAGCTGGGGAGGATGCTCGCATCACCGGCCCGATTTCCGCGGTCTGGTATCTGATCTTCATCTTGCCGATGTTCTTCTTCACCCCGGATGCAGCGAAGGGCAAAGCTTTGGGCGCGGCCGTCCGGTCGGGTCTTCGCGAGATCCGCTCGACACTTGGCGAATTACGCCACCGCAGCAATATCCTGCGTTTCCTCGTCGCCCGGATGATCTACCAGGACGGCGTCAACGGACTTCTCGTGCTGGGCGGTGTCTTCGCTGCCGCCATGTTCGGCTGGTCGACGATGGAAATCGGCATCTACGGGATCATCCTCAACATCGTCGCGATCTTCGGCTGCCTCGTGGCCGGTCGCGTGGATAGGGCACTCGGCTCCAAAGTGGTGGTCCTGGTGAGCTTGGGATTGCTGATCATTGCCACCTTCGGGATCATCTCGACCGGCGTCGACTTCACCCTCTTCGGGCTGGTAAGCCTGCCGATCACAGGCACCGACGGACTGTTCGCCACCCCCGCCGAAAAGGCCTACGTCCTCTACGGCCTGTTGATTGGCATGTCCTTCGGCCCTGTCCAGGCCTCGTCGCGCTCCTATCTCGCCCGCAGCGTCGAACTGCACGAAGCCGGCCGTTATTTCGGTATCTACTCCTTGTCAGGTCGCGCGACGAGCTTCCTCGCGACGCTCTCCTTTTCGGTGGTAACGGCCTGGTCGGGCTCGCCACGCGCCGGCATGGCCACACTGCTGGTTTTTCTGATTGGCGGCCTCGTCCTTCTCTTGAGGACGAATTACCCGGCAACGGACAAGGGGACGAGCCTATAAAAAAAGGCCGGTGGATCGCCCCACCGGCCATTTGTTTTCATCAGCGATCGGGCTTCCTCAATGGCGGAAGTGACGGACGCCGGTAAAGACCATCGCCACGCCGTGCTCGTCGGCGGCTGCAATCACTTCTTCGTCGCGCATCGAACCACCGGGCTGGATGACAGCCGTGGCACCTGCTGCGATCGCTGCCAGAAGACCGTCAGCGAAGGGATAGAATGCCTCGGATGCAACGGCCGAACCCTTGGTCAGCGGTGCCGCAAGGCCGAGAGCCTTGGCAGCGTCTTCGGCCTTCAGCGCTGCAATGCGGGCGGAATCGACGCGGCTCATCTGGCCGGCGCCGATGCCGGCGGTCTGGCCGTCCTTGGCGTAGATGACGGCATTCGACTTCACGTGCTTGGCGATCTTGAAGGCGAACTTCATGTCCTCGAGCTCGGTGGCGGTCGGCGCGCGCTTGGTCACCACCTTGAGGTCGAGATCCTCGACCATGACATTGTCGCGGCTCTGGACAAGCAGACCACCGGAGACCGTCTTGGCCATGACGCCGCGGGCGCGCGGATCGGGCAGGGCGCCCGTGGTCAGCAAGCGCAGGTTCGGCTTGGCGGCGATGATCGCCTTGGCCTCGTCGGTGACTTCAGGGGCAATGATCACTTCGGTGAAGAGCTTGACGATTTCCTGCGCGGTCTCGGCATCGAGGATCTGGTTGAGCGCGATGATGCCGCCGAACGCCGAGGTGCTGTCGCAGGCGAGCGCTCGCTTGTAGGCCTCGACCATGCTTGAACCTGTCGCGACGCCGCAAGGATTGGCATGCTTGATGATCGCGCAGGCCGGGCCGTTTTCCGGCGGGAATTCGGCGACGAGTTCGAACGCCGCATCCGTATCGTTGATGTTGTTGTATGAAAGCTGCTTTCCCTGCAGCAGCGTCGCGGTCGCAACACCGGGACGGTTGTCGCCGGTGACATAGAAGCCCGCGCTCTGATGCGGGTTCTCGCCGTAGCGCATCTTTTCCTTCAAGACGCCGCCAACGGTCCGGTAGGCAGGCATCTCGATCTCGAGCGCTTCTGCAAACCAGTTGGAGATCGCAGTGTCATAGGCAGCGGTGCGGGCATAAGCTTTGGCCGCAAGCCGTTGGCGCAGCGCATAGGTCGTCTGGCCGTCATTTTCGGAGAGCGCGGCAATCACCTCGGCATAGTCGGCAGCATCGGTGACGACCGTGACATAGGCGTGGTTCTTCGCCGAAGCGCGGATCATGGCCGGTCCACCAATGTCGATGTTTTCAACGGTGGTCGGATAGTCGCCACCGGCCGCGCGAACCTGCTCGAAGGGATAGAGGTTGATCACCGAGAGATCGATGGCTTCGATGCCATGCGCCTTCATCGCCTCGACATGCTCTGCATCATCCCGGATCGACAGCAGACCACCATGGACCAGCGGATGCAGCGTCTTGACGCGGCCATCCATGATCTCGGGGAATCCCGTGATCTCGGAGACGTCGATGACCGGCAAGCCGGCCGCAGCAAGAGCCTTGTGGGTACCGCCAGTCGACAGAAGACGTACGCCGCGCTGGTGCAGCGCCTGCGCGAATTCGACGATACCGGTCTTGTCGGACACCGAGAGAAGTGCGGTACGCACGCGCACGAGGTCAGGGGCGGGGATCTTTTTGGAAACGACGGCCATGGTTCACTCCGAGCTGGCGGGCGCCCGGAAATGCGGCAGCGGGCGCTATGCCGCCGCCTAGCACAGCTTCACCTGTGAGGAAACCGCAAGATGCCCGCCATCAGGCGTGATGCGCGAGAAACCAGCGTATTTCCGGCCCCTCGAAGACGATCTCCAGCTGCTGCGACGGACGGATGCCCGAAACATCGGCGAAGAAGACATCTTCACCAATGGCGATTTCGCCGACCGGGATGGAGAAGGACCAGCTCTCGCCATCAGGAGCCACCAGCCTGATCTTCCGATCGTCGGAACGCTCGACGGTGATTGTCGGATGAACATGGAAACGCGCAATGACCTCTGCACCCGGCAGATTGGGAGTCGGCAGGCCGTCCGGCAACAGCAGGCGGTCCCGCCCGGCGATCTTGGTGCCCTGCTCGTTGATCCGGATCTCTCGCTCATGCAGGACACCGAAGCGCTTCACATAGCCGTCGTGCCGTGCCGACAGCCGGTCACTGCCATCGGGACCGGTCTGTCGTTCGACCTCGATTTTGGAGGGGCCCGACAGCATGATCGTGCCGAGGCGGGACGACTGCGCGATCCGCGCCGAGGAAACGTCACCAATGCACACGGTGCTATGGGCAGCCGTAGCACGCGCCAATTGACGGAGCCGCTCCCCTGCAAAGCGCGGTGAGCCGCTATTGATGAGGAAACGGTTTCGTCCAGAGGACAATTCGAACGAGAGACAACCGGCGTGGGCCGTGCTCGAAAGCCGCGCCGAGAGGGGTTTGCCTGTGTCGACCAGGATCGTCGTGTCACCACCGGAAAGCCGCTGATAGCCCCCATGCGGCAAGGCCTTGAAGGGCTGCCCAGCCGTTTCGTCATATCTGAGAACACTCATGAGATCGGTGGCCAGCGAGGAACTTGCACCGTTGAACAGAGCCACATCGCCGCTGCTGTGGCGGAAGAAACGCACGGCCGGGTACATGCGGTCGATGACCGGAATAAGCTTGGCGGGAACCTCATGACCGAGATTGATATAGCTTTGGCGCAGCGGCAGAAGGTCGAAAAGCAGATCGACAGAGGCCTGCGGATTGCGGGAGACATGGCTTCCATCCGCCAAAACCTGCCGCTCAAGCTCCCGGTCAAGCAACCGTCCCGCGCGGCGGACTGCCGCCGGACGCGCCTCGGCTGCGATCGACGCCATGGCGATGGCGATGCGCGCCTTGAGGCGCGGGAGACCGTCGGGCATCGAATCGGCACGGCGCTGAAGGTGGCGCACCTGCTGCCCAAGTGAGGACGTGAACCGACGGTAGAAGCCCGCATCGGCTTCGTGCAGCACGATCGGTGAATGCGAAAGCCAGCTGATGATCCGCCGGGACACGACCTCATTGTCCCAGGCGACACCCTTGCTACGGCCGCCATGCAGGCTGATCCACTGGTCCGTGATCCATCGCGCGTTGTCGCAGGCGGCAGCCGTCTTGTCGGCGCGAATATGGCGCAGCCAGCCAAAACCGTGCAGGCGGCGTGCAAACTGGACGGACGGCAGCTCCAGTTCGAAGGGAGATTGACCCCCGGTATCCAGAACACGCCCGGCGAGTGGAAAGCGCCCGTTGACGATCTCATCCGCCACAAACGAGTCGATCGCCCTGAGATCTGTCGGTGCCACGACGACTCGGTTTACGCGGAAAGCCCCGCGCTGCACCGCCGAAGGCATAACGATGGCAGCCGCCTGCCGCATGCGTCGCCAGGTTTCGGCGACGTGCAGCGAGATCAGTCGGGCGCGATCATTGATTCGCATAATGGTTCCTGTCACCAGATCATGATGATCCAGCCATTCCGGTTGTCCGAGCCCGAGCAATGCGAAGGGATAGGGCCTTCGGGCTCCTGGCGATGGGCACGAAATGACAAGTCATATCGCCGTGCCCCGGTCATGCGGAGCAACGGTCCACGTTCACGCAGACTTCCCAACAGGTTTATTGAGATATTAGTTAAGTTTTAGCAATGACCGCTGCGTAGAAGCCATCAAGTCCGCCATTTTCTCGAAGCATGTCGGGCGTGGTCCTGAACTCACCCTTGGCGGTGATCGCTGCTTCCAGCCCGAGCCAGTCGGCCGGATCGATCGACTGCAGGCGCAGGTCAGGGATCTCCGCCAACACCCGGGCAACAATCTCTTCGCCTTCGGAAGGGTCAATGGAGCAGTTGGAAAAGACCAGACGGCCACCCGATTTCAACAGTGTTACGGCGTGACGCAGCAACTTCTCCTGCAGCTCGGCGAGCTTGGCGATATCGGCCGCATTCTTCGTCCAGAGAACATCCGGGTGGCGACGCGTCGTACCGGTCGATGAACAGGGTGTATCGAGCAGGATCGCATCGAACGTCTCGTTCTCGTCGAGGTCGAGCAGGTTCGCACACCGGATTTCGACCGAAACTCCCAGGCGCTGGAGATTGGACTCCAGACGCTTCAGGCGCGACTTCGATTGCTCGACGGCCAGAACATCGCCGCCGGCGAGCACCAGCTGTGCCGTCTTGCCGCCAGGTGCGGCGCAAAGATCGGCAACCCGTTTTCCTGTGAGATCACCGAACAACTTTGCCGGAATCGCGGCGGCGGCATCCTGCACCCACCACTCACCATCCTCGAAACCTTCGAGCGCGGTCACCGATCCACGAAACCGCTCGAGACGGACACTGCCGGTCGGCAAAACCTGTCCGCCAAGCCGCGCAGCCCAGCCGGCTGCATCCGACTTTACGGTCAAATCGATCGTCGGGGACTCCAGCTGGGACGCAGCGATCGCAAGTGCTCGCTGATCACCATAGACTGCCGTCAGGCGCGCCATAAACCAATCCGGCATGCAGGGAAGATCATCCACGGCAGCGAGAAGCTCCGCCTTCTCACGACCGATGCGGCGAAGGATGGCATTCACCAGCTTCGAGAAACGACGGCTTCTGGGATCGCCATTGGCCTGCTCCACGGCAAGGTCAACAGCCGAATGATCGGGCACATCGAGATAGAGCATCTGCGCCGCAGCCACGATCAGAAGGTGATGCAGGGAGCGGGCACCGTCCGGCAGCGGGGTGTCGAGCAGTTCCGCGATAATCGCCTCGATGCGCGGCAGATGGCGCAGTGCGCTCTGAAGGATGGCCTTCACGAGGCCGCGATCGGCATCGTTCAACGGCAAAAATGCAGGATTGCCATGCTCTGAATCCAGCATGCCGTCGAGCGACGTTTTCCGATCAATTACGGCTGCCAGGATCCTGCTTGCGGCAATTCGGGCTTCGAGCCCCGGCTTCAAGGGCTGCCGAGAGGCATGATCTCCATGCTTCCTGTTGCCATTGTGCTTGCTTTTCGGTTTGCCCGTCGATGTGTCGTTCAAGACCATGGTCCCTTGGGTGGTTCGGCTTTACCGCGTCCCCAACCGGTGGTCGGAACAGAACGCGCAGTTCGCGTTGCCT
The DNA here is from genome assembly GCF_001295785.1 of Rhizobium sp. AAP116. Taxonomy (NCBI): domain Bacteria; kingdom Pseudomonadati; phylum Pseudomonadota; class Alphaproteobacteria; order Hyphomicrobiales; family Rhizobiaceae; genus Rhizobium; species Rhizobium sp. AAP116. The sequence continues at coordinate 80,951 of NZ_LJIB01000020.1, read as the reverse complement.
TAACAGGGGCCTCAGGCGGCGTCGATCCCCCAGGCCGGATATCGCTCATGGCCATCAGCGCTTCGATGCGATTGCGCGTGTTGGGATGAGTCGAAAAGAGATTGTCCATCCGCTGACCGTTCAAGGGATTGATGATGAACATATGGGCGGTCGCCGGATTGCGCTCCGCCTCCACATTCTCGATGTGAGACGCGTCGCCGGCGATCTTCTGCAGGGCCGATGCGAGCCAGCGGGGCTGCCCGCAGATCTCCGCCCCGCGGCGGTCGGCCGCATATTCGCGCGTCCGGCTGATTGCCATCTGGACCAGCATGGCAGCCAGGGGGGCAACAATCATCGCGATGAGGACACCGACAAAGCCGAGCGGATTGTTGCGATCGTCACGCCCGCTGGAAAACAGGAAGGCGAAGTTCGACAGCATCGAGATCGCACCCGCCAGTGTGGCGGTGATGGTCATGGTGAGCGTGTCGCGGTTCTCGATATGGGCCAGCTCGTGGGCCATGACACCTGCGACCTCTTCCGGGCTGAGCCGCTGCAACAGTCCGGTGGAAGCAGCAACGGCTGCATTCTGCGGATTGCGCCCTGTCGCAAAGGCATTCGGCTGCGGGTTGTCGAAGACATAGACCTTTGGCATGGGCAGACCGGCATTGCGGGCCAGATCCCGCACCATGACGTAGAATTCGGGAGCCGTCCGCTCATCGACCTCCTGGGCGCGATAGGCGCGAAGCACCATCTTGTCAGAATTCCAATAGGAAAAGAAGTTCATGCCCGCGGCGATGACGAAGGCAATCATCATGCCGCCCCTGCCACCGATCAGGAAGCCAACGCCCATGAAGAGGGCGGTCATGAAGGCGAGCAGCATGGCAGTCCGCATGGTATTCATGTCGTGGTCCTCTAAAAGCAGCGCTCTTGGCAATTCTGTTGCCGTTTTCGCCTGTTGATTTAAAAAGCGCCGACCCCAATTTCAATGTTTGCGCATGAAATGCCGTCTCAGCAAAGGACGATGTGATGTCAGAAGATCGTGAAGCCGAAGTCAGTGTCGAAGAAATGCCGCGTGAACTGAGCCCGGCTGCGAAACGGGCACTCGCGGAAGCGGAGGAGCGACGCCGGAAGGAGGAGGCTCAGCAGATGCCGCCCGAAATTGGCGGACGCGGTGGTGCCGATCCTGCGCGCTTCGGAGATTGGGAGATCAAGGGTCGCGCGATCGATTTTTAAGGAATAATTACCCATTGATTTGCGTCAGATATCGGAATACATTCCTATAATGTTCCGATCAGCACTTGTTCCTTTGACAGTTTTCCTGATGCTGGCGTCCGAAGCGCCGGTAAGCGCATCCAGCCGCCAGATCGAAGGGCCTGTTACGGCCGAGGTCGTGAAGATCATCGATGGCGACACGGTCCTTGTGGAAGCAATGCCTTGGCCAGATCACAAGGTTAGCACCTATGTGCGCCTGCGCGGCATCGATGCGCCCGAGCTGCGGTCGAAATGCCCCGCCTTTCGTGAGGCGGCCCTTGAGGCGAAGAGCGAGCTCACGAGCCTGGTCGCGGGCGAGCGGATGGTGCAGTTGACCGCAATCTCCGGCGACAAGTATTTCGGCCGCGTAGTCGCCGATCTCAAATTGTCGAATGGCACTCGACCGGCGGAGCTTCTCCTACAGGCAGGTCTGGTCGAGCCCTATAACGGGCGGACGAAAAGCAAGCGGCCCTGCCCGAATGACTGACACGAAAAAGGGGCTCCCGGCGGAAGCCCCTCTTTTGATTGAGATCTGTATTGATCAGGCGATCTTGTTCTGGCGGTTCGCGATCAGGTCGTCCACGACAGCCGGATCGGCCAGCGTCGAGGTATCGCCAAGCGCGCCGAAATCGTCCTCGGCGATCTTGCGCAGAATGCGGCGCATGATCTTGCCCGAGCGCGTCTTCGGCAGACCAGGTGCAAACTGGATCTTGTCCGGCGTCGCGATCGGACCGATTTCCGTCCGCACATGCTTCACCAGATCGGCTCTGAGCGCATCATTGCCCTCGTGACCCGACATCAGGGTGACATAGCAATAGATGCCCTGGCCCTTGATGGTGTGTGGATAGCCGACGACGGCCGCTTCGGAAACGAGATGGTGCGAAACCAGAGCCGATTCGACTTCCGCCGTTCCCAGGCGGTGACCGGACACGTTCAGGACGTCGTCGACGCGGCCCGTGATCCAGTAATACCCGTCTTCGTCCCGGCGGCAGCCGTCACCCGTGAAGTACTTGCCCTTGTAGGTGGAGAAGTAGGTCTGCACATAACGGTCGTGGTCGCCATAAACAGAGCGTGCCTGACCAGGCCAGCTGTCGGTGATGCAGAGATTGCCGTCGGTCGCCCCCTCCAGAACATTGCCTTCATTGTCGACAAGCTCAGGCTTGATCCCGAAGAATGGCTTGGTTGCCGAACCCGGCTTGAGATTGGTCGCACCCGGCAGCGGCGTGATCATGATCCCGCCGGTTTCGGTCTGCCACCAGGTATCGACAACAGGCGACTTCTGCTCGCCGACGACGTTGTAATACCATTCCCAGGCTTCCGGATTGATCGGCTCGCCGACGGAACCCAAAAGACGGAGCGACGAACGGTCCGAACGCTTGACGAAATCGTCACCCGCACCCATCAGCGAGCGGATCGCGGTCGGGGCGGTGTAGAAGATGTTGACCTTGTGCTTCTCGATCACTTCCCAGAACCGTCCCTGATCGGGGAAGGTCGGAATGCCTTCGAACATCAGCGTCGTCGCGCAGTTCGAAAGCGGCCCGTAGACAATGTAGGAGTGCCCGGTGACCCAGCCGACATCGGCCGTACACCAGTAGACGTCCCCATCGTGATAGTCGAAGACATATTCATGCGTCATCGAGGCATAGACGAGGTAACCGCCCGTGGTGTGCATGACACCCTTCGGCTTGCCCGTTGAACCGGAGGTGTAGAGGATGAACAGCGGATCTTCTGCCTTCATCTTCACCGGCGGGCAGTCTGCCTTGACCGTATGCACTTCCTGGTGATGCCAGATGTCGCGGCCCGGTGCCCAGCCGATCTTGCCACCGGTGCGGCGCACGACCAGAACCTTGTTCACGATGACGTACTGCTTGGCGGCGATGTCGATCGCGATGTCGGTGTTTTCCTTGAGCGGCACCGGCTTGCCGCCGCGAACGCCCTCATCGCAGGTAATCACGAAGGTTGATTCGCAGTCGACGATACGGCCTGCGAGTGCTTCCGGCGAGAAGCCGCCGAAGACGACCGAATGGATGGCACCGATACGGGCGCAGGCCAGCATTGCATAGGCCGCTTCCGGAATCATCGGCATGTAGATGGTGACGCGATCACCCTTCTTGACGCCGTGCTTCTTCAAGACGTTCGCCATACGGCAAACATGCTCGTAGAGCTCGTTGTAGGTGATCTTCTTGTCGATATAGGGGTTGTCGCCTTCCCAGATGATGGCGGTCTGTTCGCCATGCGTCTTGAGGTGGCGGTCGATGCAGTTATAGGAGACGTTGGTGAGGCCGTCTTCGAACCACTTGACGGGAACCTTGCCCTTGAAGGACGTATTCTTGACCTTCGTATACGGCTTGAACCAGTCGATCCGCTTGCCGTGTTTGCCCCAGAACTTCTCGGGGTCCTCGATGCTCTCCTGATACCATTTCTGGTATTTGTCATCATCGATCAGGGCGCGGGTTTTTGCCGATTTCAGCACCGGATAGGTTTTGGCTGACATGAACTCCTCCTCATGTTGACGGGCCACTAATGGCGACCAGGACCGTCCTCCCCGGCCTATCGCCGCCATTCATAGCAGGTGCAACATGGCCAGCAATTAGACAAAGGTCATTCGTGACTTCGCGAATTGCAATTTCGTTACATAATCGCTATAAGGACGCCGAATTCCCGGAAATAGTGGTTTAAACCCACGGCCCGCGACAACCGGCGCGGACCCTCAGAAGGATTGTATCCATGGCCCAGACACTGCTCATGCCGAAGGCGACCGCTGTATGGCTCGTCGACAATACCGCGCTGTCATTCGATCAGATCGCGCAGTTCTGCAAGCTGCACCCGCTCGAGGTGAAGGCAATTGCAGACGGCGAAGCAGCTCAGGGCATCAAGGGCCTCGACCCGATCGCAACCGGCCAGCTCTCGCGCGACGAGATTGGCCGCGCTGAAAAGGACGTGAACTACAAGCTGAAGATTTCCGAGCCGAAGGTCCGCGTCCCCGACTCGAAGCGCCGCGGCCCGCGTTATACGCCGGTCTCGAAGCGTCAGGATCGTCCGAATGCCATCCTCTGGCTGGTTCGCAACCATCCGGAACTGAAGGACGCCCAGATCTCGCGTCTCGTCGGCACCACCAAGTCGACGATCGAGCAGATCCGCGAGCGCACGCACTGGAACTCGGCCAACCTCGCACCGATGGACCCGGTCACGCTTGGCCTCTGCAGCCAGATCGACCTCGATCTCGAAGTCGAAAAGGCATCGAAGGGTCGTCCGCTGCCGACCGCTGCCGAACTCGGCGCGACTCTGCAGTCTGCAAGCGAGACTGAAAACCTCGGCTTCGGCTACGAGCGCGAAGAAGAGAAGGAAATCGACGCCAACGCCGTCTTCGCCAAGCTGCAGTCGCTCAAGTCCGACCGCAAGAATGACGACGAAGACGACCAGTACTGATCAGAGATCGGTACAAGCGATGCACCCCGGCAGCCCAAGGCGGCCGGGGTTTTTTCTTGCCCGCCTGATGGTTCAGGCGCTTGCAACCGCTTTGGTGGATGCCGGGACCTGACCATGCGCCTGCAACACGGCGGTGATCTCGTCGAGGATCGCAGGATCGTCGATCGTCGCGGGCATCTTCCAGGGCAGACCGTCGGCGATCTTCTGCATCGTGCCACGCAGGATCTTGCCCGAGCGCGTCTTCGGCAGACGATCAACCATCAGTACCATCTTGAAAGCTGCCACTGGCCCGATTTCGTCGCGCACCAACTGAACGACTTCCTTGGCGATCACAGCATGGTCGCGATGCACATTCTTCTTCAGGATCAGGAAGCCGCAGGGGATCTGTCCCTTCAATTCGTCGGCAATCCCGATAACAGCGCATTCCGCCACATCGGGATGCATGGCGCAGACCTCTTCCATGGCACCGGTCGAGAGACGGTGACCAGCGCAATTGATGATATCGTCGGTCCGCGCCATGACGAAGACATAGCCGTCTTCGTCAATGACGCCGGCATCCGCCGTCTTGTAGTACCCGGGAAACTCTTCGAGGCAAGAGGCGCGAAAACGCTCGTCGGCATTCCAGAAGGTAACCAGACAACCCGGAGGAAGGGGAAGCTTCGCGACGATGTTTCCAAGCGTGCCAGGAGCGACCGGATGTCCTGCGTCGTCGAGCACGTCGAGCGTGTAACCCGGCATGGCCTTGGTTGGTGATCCGTGTTTCACGGGAAGCAGCCCCAGGCCCGCCGGGTTTGCGGCGATCGCCCAACCTGTTTCCGTCTGCCACCAATGGTCGATGACAGGTATCTTCAGGATCCGTTCCGCCCATTTCAGCGTCTCCGGGTCAGCCCGTTCGCCAGCCAGGAAGAGGGCGCGAAGACCGGAGATGTCATAGCGCGCGACATGTTCGCCCTCCGGATCGTCACGACGGATCGCGCGGAAGGCCGTCGGCGCCGTGAACAGCGCCTTCACATCGTGGTCGCTCACCACACGCCAGAAGGTGCCGGCATCCGGCGTGCCCACCGGCTTGCCCTCGAAGATCACGGTGGCATTGCCGGCCAAGAGCGGACCATAGACAATGTAGGAATGGCCGACGACCCATCCGATGTCGGAGGCGGCCCAGAAGACTTCTCCAGGCTTGACGCCGTAGATGTTCTTCATGGTCCAGTTGAGAGCGACCATATGGCCGCCATTGTCGCGCACCACGCCCTTGGGCTGACCGGTCGTTCCCGATGTATAGAGAACGTAAAGCGGGTCGGTCGCGGCCACCGGCACGCATTCGACAGACGAGCCGTTGATCTTTTCCTGTTCGATCGCCTGGGCCAGATCGACATCGCCATGCTCGTAGCGGAGCGGCGCGTGATACTGGTCGCGCTGCAAAATCAGGCAGTAATCGGGCTTCATCTTAGACATGTCGATTGCCTGGTCGAGCATCGGCTTGTAGGGAACGATACGTCCAGGCTCGAGACCGCAGCTCGCGCCGATAACCACTTTGGCGCCGGAATCGTCGATGCGGGTCGCGAGCTCATGCGCCGCAAAGCCGCCGAAGACCACGGAATGCACGGCGCCGATACGCGCGCAGGCAAGCATCGAGAAGACGGCTTCCGGGATCATCGGCATGTAGATGATGACCCTATCGCCCTTCGCGACGCCGTGATTGCGCAAGACGGCCGCAATCGCAGAGACTTCGGTCAGGACCTGGTCATAACTGTAACGCGCCGTTTGACCGGTCATCGGACTGTCGTAGATGACGGCCGTATCAGCACCACGCCCGGCTTCCACATGACGGTCGATGCAATTGTAGCAGGTATTGGTCTCTCCACCGGGAAACCAGCGACCATAGGTGCCTTGTGAGGCGTCGAAGACCGCCTCCGGCGCCTTGAACCAATGAACCTGTTCCGCAGCCGTGGCCCAGAAGCCCTCCGAATCTGCTGTCCAGGAATCGTAGATGTCCTGATAGCTCTCGCGCATGTCGATCCTCCCATGACAACGCTTGAGGCTTTCGCCTTTAGCATCATTTTAGGATCGACGAAGGAAGGAGGAAAGAGAGACCAAAGCGCTATGCCGAAGGTCTAAGGCAACTTAACGTGTGCCAAAAATTGCCGATCCGACTCTGACGCTCGTTGCTCCAAAGCCGATGGCGGTCTCGAAATCGCCGGACATGCCCATCGAAAGCTTCGAAAGCCCGTTTTCTTCGGCGAGTTTGGTAAGCAGAGCGAAATGCGGCCCGGGATTCTCATCGACCGGCGGGATGCACATGAGGCCCTCAACCTGCATTGCAAGTTCATCGCGGCAGAGCGTAACAAAGGACCCAACCTCATCGGGCGCAATGCCGGCCTTCTGAGGCTCGAGACCGGTGTTGACCTGGATGTAAAACCGTATCGACCGGCCCTGCCGCTTTGTCTCCTCTGCGAGCGCTCGGGCGATCTTCTCGCGATCGACTGTCTCGATGACATCGAACAGCGCGACAGCATCGGCTGCCTTGTTCGACTGAAGCGGGCCGATCAGATGCAGTTCGAGATCAGGAGTTTCCGCCTTCAGTTCAGGCCATTTCCCCTGGGCTTCCTGCACGCGGTTTTCCCCGAACACCCGCTGACCTTCGACAATCGTCGGGCGGATATGTTCGGCATCGAAGGTCTTGGAAACCGCGACGAGTGAAATAGAATCCGGCTCACGACCGGCCTCCTGTGCAGCCTTTGCGATTTTGCCCCGGACGTCCTGGAGCCGCTCTTCAACCGACATGCCCAACCCTCGTTTTCATCTGCCCGATATCTGGTGTCATCAGATCGTTCGGCAAGGGGTTAAAGGCAGGCTGCGGCCATGGCAAGCGCTTGGCGGGAAAGGCCTTGCGAATGCCTCAAAAACTTGACGCTTGGCCGGTTTCATGATGAAGGTCGGCCCTCTCTTTTTGATGCTATTCCCGGAAATGCGATCCATGGCTACCGAACGTTACAATCCGCGCGACGCCGAGCCCCGTTGGCAGGCGAAATGGTCCGAAGACAAGGTCTTCGAGACCGACAATGCTGACCCGCGCGAGAAATACTACGTGCTTGAGATGTTCCCCTACCCGTCGGGACGCATCCATATGGGCCATGTCCGCAACTATGCGATGGGCGATGTCGTCGCGCGCTACAAACGCGCACGGGGCTACAATGTGCTGCATCCGATGGGCTGGGACGCCTTCGGCATGCCGGCGGAAAACGCCGCGATGAAGAACAAGGTCCACCCCAAGGCCTGGACCTATGAGAACATCGCGACCATGCGCGGTCAGCTGAAGTCGATGGGTCTGTCGCTGGACTGGTCGCGCGAATTCGCGACCTGCGATGTCGATTACTACCATCGCCAGCAGCACCTCTTCCTGGACTTCCTGGAAAAGGGCCTGGTCTATCGCAAGAATTCGAAGGTCAACTGGGACCCGGAAGACATGACCGTGCTCGCTAACGAGCAGGTCATCGATGGCCGTGGATGGCGCTCCGGCGCGCTGGTCGAACAGCGGGAACTGACCCAGTGGTTCTTCAAGATCACCGACTTCAGCCAGGACCTGCTCGACGCGCTCGACAAACTCGATAACTGGCCGGAAAAGGTCCGGTTGATGCAGAAGAACTGGATTGGCCGCTCGGAAGGCATGGCCATCCGCTGGGAAGTCGCCTCCGGCAGCGAAGCCGGCGAAGTGACCGTTTACACCACCCGGCCCGATACCCTATTTGGCGCATCTTTCCTGGCAATCGCCGCTGATCACCCCTTGGCCAAGGAAGCCGCCGCGCGCGACGCAGCCGTAGACGCCTTCTGCCAGGAATGCCGCCATGCCGGCACGTCGCTCGCAGCACTGGAGACGGCCGAGAAGAAGGGCATCGACACCGGTATCCGCGTGAAGCACCCGCTCGATCCAAGCTGGGAGTTGCCGGTCTATGTCGCGAACTTCGTGCTCATGGAATACGGCACGGGCGCGATCTTCGGCTGCCCCTCCGGCGACCAGCGCGACCTCGATTTCGCCCGCAAGTATGACCTGCCCGTCGTCCCTGTCGTTATGCCGAGGGATGGTGACGCCGCAAGCTTTGCAGTCGGCGACACCGCGTTCACCGATGACGGCGTGATGATCAATTCGCGCTTCCTGGATGGGCTCTCCACAGCGGAAGCCTTCGAAGACGTCGCAAACCGCCTTTCGTCCCAGCAGCTCAACGGCACGCCGCAGGGCGAGCGCAAGGTCAATTTCCGCCTGCGCGACTGGGGTATCTCCCGCCAGCGCTATTGGGGCTGCCCGATCCCGGTCATTCACTGCGACGATTGCGGCGTCGTGCCGGTCCCGAAGAAGGACTTGCCGGTCAAGCTTCCTGACGACGTGAGCTTCGACAAGCCGGGCAATCCTCTCGACCGTCACGCGACCTGGCGACACGTTGCCTGCCCCCACTGCGGCAAAGACGCCCGTCGCGAGACGGACACCATGGATACCTTCGTCGATTCGAGCTGGTATTTCGCGCGTTTCACGGCACCCTGGGAGGACAATCCGACGGATCCCGCCGTTGCCAACCGCTGGCTGCCGGTCGACCAGTATATCGGCGGCATTGAGCACGCGATCCTGCACCTGCTCTATTCGCGCTTCTTCACGCGCGCCATGCGCGAAACCGGTCATCTCGATCTGAAGGAACCCTTCAAGGGCCTCTTCACGCAGGGCATGGTCGTGCACGAAACCTACAGCATCGGCGAAGGTCTGCAGCGCGAATGGGTCGCCCCGGCAGATCTGCGTATCGAAGAGACCGATGGTGCACGTCGCGCGTTCCTGCTCAGCAATGGTCAGGAAGCCAGGATCGGCTCGATCGAAAAGATGTCGAAGTCGAAGAAGAATGTCGTCGATCCCGATGACATCATCGGCTCCTACGGTGCCGATACCGCCCGCTTCTTCGTTCTCTCAGACTCGCCGCCGGATCGTGACGTCATCTGGTCGGAATCCGGCGTCGAGGGCGCACACCGCTTCATTCAACGCGTCTGGCGTCTCGTGTCGGAAGCTGCCGAGCGGTTGAAGTCCGTACCTTCGAATCCGGCTAAGGACGGCGACGGACTGGTAATCTCGCAGGCGGCGCACAAGACCTTGAAGGCTGTCCAGGGTGACCTCGACAAGCTGGCCTTCAACAAGGCGATTGCGCGCATCTACGAACTGGTCAATGCGCTGGCTGCACCGCTGACGAATGTTGCGGCAGGGCAGGGAGATGCAGCTTACGTTGCAGCTGCCCGCAATGCGGCGGAGATCCTGGTACATCTGATCGCGCCAATGACGCCGCATCTCGCCGAGGAATGCTGGTCGGTCCTCGGCAACGAGGGGCTGATCGGCAAGACAGACTGGCCTCAGTTCGACGAGGCGCTGGTAGCCGAGAACGAGATCGTTCTACCGGTGCAGATCAACGGTAAGAAGCGTGCCGAATTGACAATCGCGCGCGACGCAGACCAAAATGCTGTGCAGGAAGCCGTCCTCGCCCTCGACGCCGTAAAGGCCGTTCTCAATGGCCAGGCCCCGAAGAAGATCATCGTTGTCCCGCTAAGGATCGTGAACATTGTCCTCTGAATTCAAGCCTTCCAAGCTGCTTCGGCGCTCGGTTCTGATCGGCGCGGCTCTGCTGATGGCGGGCTGCCAGGCTCGTCCGCTCTATCAGGACACCAATGGCGAAACCCGCGGCGCATTGGCTGCGATCGCCTATTCCGAAGCGACCAGCCGCATCGGCCTCGAGACGCGCAACCGATTGATCTTCTTGACTAGTGGCGGTGACGAAACGAAGACCCCGGAATATCGGGTCGACCTGACTGTCAGCGGTGGTGTCGAGGGTATTCTTCTCGATGAAACCTCCGATACGGCAAACTCGGGTCGAGCCGTTGTCATGGGCACTTATACGCTGAAGCGGATATCGGACGACACGGTGCTGAAGACAGGCCGTCGTTCGGGCGTAGCTCTCTTCGATTATCCGCGCCAAGAGTTCGCAAAGCTCCGTGCCGTGCGTGACGCGGAGACACGGGCCGCCCGCGAGCTTGCTGAAATCATCTATGCCGATCTTGCCATGGCTCTCGGTCGCTGATCTGCGGCCATGGTTGAGGTCAAATCGCATGAATTCGAAGGGTTCCTGGCCAAATCGGCCAGGCACTATCGGATGTTCGTTATCTACGGACCTGATCGTGGACTCGTTGCAGAGCGCGCCTCACAGGTTGCAAAGACAACCGGTGTTGATCTCAACGACGGCTTTGCACTGATCCGTCTGGATGCCTCCGACATCCAATCTGATCCGGGTCGCCTCATCGACGAGGTCAACGCCTTCGGGCTGTTCGGCGGTGAGAAGCTGATTTGGGTTCGAGGCGCCGCCAACGAGAAACAGTTGGTCGATGGTTTGGCGCATCTCGCGGCACATCCACCCGAGGGCAGCTATCTTCTGATCGAAGCCGGTGACCTCAAGAAGGGGTCAGCACTTCGCAAGGTCGCCGAGGGAGAGCGCAGCATCGCCTGCATCGCCTGCTACCAGGATGATGCACGAGCGCTGAATAGCCTGATCGACGCGGAACTGGCGGCTGCCAATTTGCGCATTACGCCGGCAGCACGCGAACTTCTGCTGGAATCGATTGGTGGCGATCGGATTGCGTCTCGCAATGAAATACAGAAGCTGGTCCTCTACTGCATGAAGGACGAGTTGATCGACGAGAACCATGTGCTCGAGATCGTTGGCGATGCGAGCGCAGTATCGACTGACGAAGTGGTCGATGCCGTTTTGTCAGGCGATCCTGATGGATTTCTCCATGCCGTCCAGAAGGTCATTGCCTCCAAGACCGCTGTCTTCCTCGTCCTGCAGGGCACGATGAAACAGATGCAGCTGCTGGAAACCATGCGCCTGGAGATGGAAGAGCGCCAGCAGCAGGCTTCGCAGGTCATGCAGACGCATGGGCGGGGAATTCACTTCAAGCGCAAACCGATAATCGAGAAAGCGTTACGGAACTGGAACAGTTCTGAGCTGGCCCGGGAAAGCGCAAGACTGAACGCCGCGATCCTCCAGAGCCGCCAGAACGCGCAGCTTGAAGACAATCTGGCAATCCAGACGCTTCTTGCGACAACGCTTCAGTCAGCTCGAAGGAATCGCCGCGCCTGATCAGCGTGCTTCGAGCAAGCGGCAGATCTCTTCGAGCTGATCGAGCGTCTTGTAATTGATCTTCAACTGACCGCCGCCGCCCTTGTGGTTGATCGACACGGATAATCCGAGGCGATCTGAGAGGCTGCGCTCCAGGGCGATGGTATCGGAATCCTTGGATTCACGCACATCCGCGGGCGCAGGGGACTGCTGTGCCTTGATATGGTTCTGCGCCAGCTTCTCGGCATCGCGAACGGAAAGACCCTTCTGGGCGATCGTCTTGGCAAGAACGAGGGGATCCGGAGTGGACACAAGCGCGCGCGCATGACCCGCTGAGAGGCTGCCATCAGCCAGCATGTCCCGAACCGGATCAGGGAGTTTCAACAGTCGAAGACTGTTGGCAACATGGCTGCGGCTCTTGCCGATGATCTCACCCAGATCATTCTGGGTATAGCCATGTTCGGCGATGAGCTGCTCGTAGCCAAGAGCTTCTTCCAGCGGATTGAGATCGGCGCGCTGAACGTTTTCGACGATCGCCAGCTCAAGTGCTGTCCGGTCATCGACATCGCGAACGATGACGGGGATCTCAACGAGGCCGGCGAGTTGTGCCGCGCGCCAGCGACGTTCGCCGGCAATGATTTCGTAGCGATCGCTGCTCGTGGTCCGTACGACGACAGGTTGAACGATCCCGTGCTGGCGAATGGATCCGGCCAGATCCTGAAGTTCGGCCTCGTCGAAATACCGGCGAGGGTTCTTGGGGCTACGGGCCACGAATTCGATCGGAACGGTCCGGTCCGCGCTAACGGTCGGGCGCGCCTCGCCGACGGGAACTGGCTGATCCATCTCGCCGATCAGCGCTGCAAGTCCACGCCCGAGGCGCCGTTTCGATACGTCTTCGCTCATACTCACACCCTTGTACGAAGATTAGGCGGCTTTACGCTGCCGTTCGCGCTGAATGACTTCCGAAGCCAGCTGCAGATAGGCCTGGCTGCCGGCGCATTTGAGATCATAAAGGATAGCCGGCTTACCATAAGACGGCGCCTCGGATACCCGCACATTCCGCGGAATAAGCGTAGCGTAAACCTTCTCGCCGAGATGCTCCCGCACATCGCTAACGACCTGCTGCGCGAGATTGTTGCGGGAATCGAACATCGTCAGCACGATACCCTGGATATCGAGGGTCGGATTCACCGTCTGACGCACTTGGTTGATGGTGTCGAGCAGCTGGCTGAGACCTTCGAGCGCAAAGAACTCGCACTGCAAAGGCACCAGAACCGAATGCGCCGCCGCCATGGCATTCATCGTCAAAAGGTTGAACGAGGGCGGGCAGTCGAGCAGCACATAGCTGTAAGCGCGCGCATCATCCTGGTTGAGGGCTCTTCTCAGACGAAAGACCCGATCCGCCTGCTGCGAGATTTCCATTTCGAAACCGAGCAGGTCCATCGTTGATGGGACGATCGAGAGGTTCGGCACAGCCGTTTCGAGGACCGCTTCGCTGACCGAATGGGTCCCGATCAGCACATCGTAGGAAGACAGGCGCCGGTCACGACGATCGATACCGAGGCCGGTACTGGCATTTCCCTGCGGGTCCAGGTCAACGATGAGCACACGCTCTCCGATCGCCGCCAGGGCTGTCGCCAGGTTGATCGCTGTCGTGGTCTTGCCCACGCCACCCTTTTGGTTGGCGATGGTAATGATGCGGTTTTTCTCGAGACTCATTTGGCACCCGAACCGTTAAACCCTGCGCGTCAGAGAGGTGATCTCCAAGATCACGGAATCTGCCTCGACAACGCTTTGATGTTTTACCAGATCGAAGTCCCAGCGACCACGCGCTTTATCGATCTCGGACTGGTAATCCCGACCTTTATGGAAGATCAACTTGAGATTTGGATTGGCAAGTGCCCAGGGATGGGCGTAAGCGAACAGCAAATCAAGTTCGGCAAGTGCACGCGCGGATATGAAGTCGGGCGCGGGAAGCTTCGAAGAGGCATCCTCGATCCGGAGAGGGTGGACGGACGCCCGAGCACCTGTCTCCAAAATCGCCGTCCGCAGGAAGCCACACTTCTTATTGTTGCTTTCGACGAGATCGACCCATCCAGCTTGGCTTTCCGCCAGGGTGATCGCCGTGATGATACCCGGAAATCCCCCGCCGCTTCCGAGATCGATCCACTGGCCCGGAGTCGGCACAATGTTTCGGAGTTGCAACGAGTCCGCAATATGCCGCGTCCATAGCTGTTCCAGCGTCGAAGGCGCTATGAGATTGATTCTAGCAGCCCATTTCAGAAAGAGGTTGGCAAAGCGATCAAGGCGCTCCTGCGTTTCACGTGAAACATCGATTCCATAAGGAGCACTTTTCGTTCTTTGCATATCAGGATGCCAATTTATTAACTTGGGTTTTGCGCAGGTGGGCGACAAGCAAAGCGACAGCCGCAGGAGTCATCCCTTCGAGCCGACTTGCCTGGGCAATATTGCGGGGCTTTCTGGCAATCAACTTGGCCTTCAGCTCATTAGAGAGACCAGATAACACCGAATAGTCGAAATCATCGGGAATCACGCGCTCTTCCTCGGCCCGCAAGCCTTCGATATCCGCCGACTGCCTTTCAAGGTAGACATGGTAGAGACAATCGATCTCGACGGCGGTTGCGATCTTCGCATCCGTGGACTTTAGTTCAGGCCAGACTTGAACAACCTGATCCCAGCTTATGTCCGGATAGGACAGGATCTCTCGAGCCGAACGACGACGACCATCCTGGTTGATCGCAACTCCGGCGATAGCCATCTCATTAGGCGAGGCGGTAAGCGCTCCAAGCTGTTCATACAGCCCTTCCCGCTGAGCGCGATAAGTCTCAAATTTTCTGGCCCGTTCAGAAGATACGCAACCAAGCTCAATGCCATAGGGCGTAAGCCGCATGTCGGCATTGTCAGCCCTCAACGACAACCGATACTCGGCCCGCGAGGTAAACATACGATAGGGCTCTGCAACGCCGCGCGATGTCAGGTCATCGATCATTACGCCGATATAAGAATTCGTACGGCTGAAGGAGAGACCGCTTTCACCGGCCGCGAGCCGGGCTGCGTTGATCCCTGCCAGCAAGCCTTGAGCCCCGGCCTCTTCATAACCAGTTGTACCATTGATCTGACCAGCGAGATACAAACCCTTCATACCTTTCACTGCCAGAGATAGGTCCAGCTGCTGTGGATCGACATAGTCATACTCGATGGCATAACCGGGCTGGAGGATTCGGACATTCTCGAGGCCTGGGATCGACCGTATGAACAGCTCCTGGACATCCTCCGGCAGCGAGGTCGAGATTCCGTTCGGATAGATGGTGTCGTCATCCAATCCTTCCGGCTCGAGAAAGATCTGATGACCATCACGATCGCCGAAGCGATTGATCTTGTCCTCAATGGACGGACAATACCGCGGACCGACACCTTCGATTTGGCCGGAATACATGGCAGAGCGGTGGATGTTCTCCCGGATGATCCGATGGGTTTCAGTCGTCGTTCGCGTGATGCCGCAAGCGATCTGTGGCGTAGTGACCGTTTCCGTCATGAATGAGAATGGGATGGGATTCTCATCCGCTTCCTGAACTTCAAGCTCGTCCCAGCGGATCGTTTTGCGATCGAGGCGCGCCGGGGTCCCGGTCTTGAGGCGACCAAGCTTCAGGCCCAACGCTGCCAAGTCATCGCTGACACCCAGGGCAGGGGCCTCGCCAACACGGCCAGCAGCGATCTTTTTGTCACCGATGTGGATCAGACCGTTGAGAAAGGTACCGGTTGTCAAGACGACTGCTGCAGCACGAAGCTGCAGCCCGTCACCAAGGATCACGCCATTTATTTCGGTAGAGTCACGAACAAATCCCACCACGCCACCTTCGATGATGTCGAGATTAGGAATGTCCGCGAGCAGACGCTGAACAGCCCGTCGATAGAGCTTTCGATCCGCCTGCGTGCGCGGCCCCCAAACAGCCGGGCCCTTCTTCCGGTTCAGCATACGAAACTGAATGCCGCCCTCGTCCGCCGCGCGACCCATGATGCCGTCAAGCGCATCAATCTCACGGACAAGATGCCCTTTTCCCAAGCCGCCGATCGCCGGATTGCAGGACATGACGCCGATTGTTTCAGCCTTGTGGGTCACGAGCGCGGTTTTTGCACCCATGCGTGCAGCCGCTGCGGCTGCTTCGGTACCGGCATGACCACCACCAACAACAATTACATCGAAATGTCTCTTAGACATGATCGCGATACAGCCTGTTTCACGTGAATCACTTGCCGACACAGAATTCGGAGAAGATTTTACCCAGAAGCGTTTCGGTATCGATTCGACCGGTCACTCGCGCCAATTCGACGGACGCCAATCGCAATTCTTCGGCACGGATCTCGAGAGGTAACAAAATGCCCTCCAGCGCGGACGCAAGATGTCTCGACGCCAACCGAAGGCGCTCTGCATGCCTCAAACGACTGGGAATTGCAAGACTCTCGACCTGCGTATGGCTACGCACTGCATCGAGCAGCCGATCTCTCAGGACATCAAGCCCTTCTCCTGAAGCGGACGACACGTGGAAAGCGCAAGCAGAATTAGGCACTAGATCGCTGGCAAGGTCGCTTTTCGTCCCGATACACAGTGTGGGGCGGTCGAAATCTATCGGCTGCGCTTTCGGCTGCTCGGACAGATCGATCAGATGCAGAACAAGATCAGCATCATTGATCGTCCGGAAGGCACGACGGATCCCCTCCTGCTCAACCAGATCGTCTGTGTCTCTGAGACCAGCAGTATCGGAGAGTTCAAACTTGTATCCGTCGATGTCCAGTTCACAGCGAACAACATCGCGCGTCGTACCGGCTACAGGTGTCACAATTGCCACGTCGCGCTGCGCCAACGCATTCAACAGGCTTGATTTCCCGGCATTCGGCAGGCCGGCAAGGGCCACCTTGAAACCATCACGGATGATCTCGCCGGCTCGAAGATTGCCGATTGCCCGGTCCACCTGTGACTTTAGCTCGCCGACGTCGGCCCAGATACGATCGGACACCGAACCTGGAATGTCGCCCTCGTCACTGAAGTCCAGTTCTGCTTCGAGCATGGCGCGTACGAATACAAGTTTCTCACGCCATTCGTCGTAGACAGCGGACAGATGACCATTGGCCTGTTCACCCGCAAGTCTTCTCTGCATCTCGGTCTCGGCGCTAAGGAGATCGGCGAGACCTTCGACCTCGACAAGATCCATCTTGCCGTTTTCAAACGCGCGTTTCGAGAACTCTCCGGCTTCGGCCAATCTAATCCCGTTGAATCCGGCTAATGATCGAAGTGCCGCGTTCACAACGGCGCGGCCACCATGCAGATGCAATTCCACACAGTCCTCACCGGTGAAGGAATTGGGTGCTGGGAAAACGAGAACAAGACCCCGATCAAGAAACTCACCGCTCGTGGTCCGCAATGTCCGCAGGGCTGCCAGGCGCGGTTCGGGCAGTGAGCCAACCATCTGACTGACAGCTTCGAAGCTGCTAGGACCACTGACCCTGATAACAGCAACGCCGGCGGGTAAACCGCCGGACGCAAGAGCACAAATCGTATCGGAACGAGCGGTCACGAGATCACTCACAGGCGAAGCCTGAGGCTGCCGGCCGAAACCGGCACCACATCAGGTGTTCATCGAGTCGAAGAAGTCGCCGTTGTTCTTCGTCTGCTTGAGTTTGTCGATGAGGAATTCGATGGCATCGGTCGTGCCCATCGGCGCAAGAATACGGCGCAGAACGAAAATCTTCTGGAGATCCTGGCGCGGGACCAACAGATCTTCCTTACGCGTACCGGACTTGAGGATGTCCATGGCCGGGAAGATGCGCTTGTCCGCGACCTTGCGATCGAGAACGATTTCCGAGTTACCGGTGCCCTTGAACTCTTCGAAGATGACTTCGTCCATACGGCTACCAGTGTCGATCAGTGCCGTTGCGATGATCGTCAGCGAACCGCCTTCTTCGATGTTGCGCGCTGCACCGAAGAAGCGCTTCGGGCGCTGCAATGCATTGGCATCGACACCACCGGTCAAGACTTTGCCGGACGACGGCACAACGGTGTTGTAGGCGCGGCCGAGGCGCGTGATGGAATCGAGCAGAATAACGACGTCTCGGCCATGTTCGACAAGACGCTTGGCCTTCTCGATGACCATTTCCGCCACCTGAACGTGACGAACGGCAGGCTCGTCGAAGGTCGAAGACACGACTTCACCGCGGACCGAACGCTGCATGTCAGTCACTTCTTCCGGACGTTCGTCGATCAGAAGGACGATCAGATAACATTCCGGATGGTTGGCCGTGATCGAATGCGCGATATTCTGGAGAATGACCGTCTTACCGGTGCGCGGTGGTGCGACGATCAGACCACGCTGGCCTTTGCCGAGTGGCGCCACGAGATCGATGACACGTGCAGACAGGTCCTTCGACGTCGGAACATCGAGTTCCATCTTGAAGCGCTCGTTCGGATAGAGCGGCGTCAGGTTGTCGAAATGCACCTTGTGGCGGATCTTTTCGGGATCCTCGAAATTGATCGTGTTGACCTTCAGCAGCGCGAAATAGCGTTCGCCTTCCTTCGGTCCCCGGATTGGACCCTCGACGGTATCACCGGTCTTCAGCGAGAAGCGGCGGATCTGTGAGGGCGAAATGTAGATATCGTCAGGGCCTGGGAGATAGTTCGCATTGGCCGAACGCAGGAAACCGAAGCCATCCTGCAGTACTTCCACCACGCCTTCGCCGATGATCTCAACATCCTGGCTCGCCAGCATCTTCAGGATCGCAAACATCAGCTCCTGCTTGCGCATCGTGCTCGCGTTTTCAACTTCGAGCGATTCAGCAAAGGTCAGGAGATCGGTCGGCGATTTGCTTTTGAGTTCTTGTAGCTTCATTTCAGCCATGAAGAGGGACCACGTCAGATAGAATTTTCAAGGGGAACGGCGAGCTGGTGGAATTCGGTACGATCGCGAGAGCCGCAAATGACTGAATAGTACGCAAGCCAAGGGAGGAAGTAGCGCGAAAATAGCGACTCGCGGATTCGACCGCAAGCGAAAAGCCGGCACCACCGAAAATAATGCGTGATCGTACCGAGATCAGAAGGGCTTCACGACCGCAAGAACCACAATCAGGATCATCAGCAGGGTCGGGGCCTCGTTCATCATGCGCCAGTAACGCGGCGTTCCCACGTAGTCGCCACGCCCGAACGATTTGACAGCCTTGGCGAAATAGCCGTGAACGCCGGACAATGCGACAACGGCTGCGATCTTGGCATGCAGCCAACCACCCTGGAACGCAAAAACCTGCCAGGCCAGATACAATCCCAGAATCCAGGAAACGACCATCGCCGGCGTCATGATCACCTTCATCAGCCTGGTTTCCATGACGGCAAACGTTTTTGCCTGCTGTGACGATGGATCACAGTCCGAATGATAGATGAACAGTCGCGGCAGGTAGAGCATGCCTGCCATCCACGAGATGATCGCGATGACATGCAGCGCTTTGATCCAGGGGTAAGCCTGATCTGGTCCGGCCAGCATGATACCGGCACCGACGATCCCGAAAAACACGAGAGCTGTCGCAGCCTTTCTCGCTGCGCGCATCCCGGGCTTGTCGTCGATCTGCTTTTCCATGGTTAGCCGAAACTCCGAACCTGGGCGACGAGTTCGGTCACATGCTGCGGATCAGCCTGCGGCGTAATCCCGTGGCCAAGATTGAAGATCAGCGGTCCATGGCCGAGTGCCTGGAGGATCGCATCGATCCCGTCCTTGAGCGCTACACCGCCGGCCACCACACGCATCGGATCGAGGTTACCTTGAACAGGACCATCCTTCTGCAGCTCCACAGCAAAGCTCAAGGGAACCGACCAATCGAGACCAATGGCGTCAGCACGGGTGTCCTGGCGATAATTCTTCAACAAGATGCCGGCGCCCTTGGCAAAGGCGATCACCTTCGCCTGAGGACGACGCGACTTGACCGAGTCGATGATGCGGCGAACGGGCCGCACGGCGAAAGCCTCGAATTCTGCCTCGCCCAGAACACCTGCCCAGGAATCGAAGATCTGCACGGCGTCTGCACCGGCATCGATCTGCGCGACGAGGTAGTCGGCGGAGACATCGGCGAGAAAATCGAGGAGACGGGCAAAAACCTCCGGATGACGATAGGCGAAGAGACGGGCAGGCGCCTGGTCGGGTGTGCCATGTCCAGCGATCATGTAGGTCGCCACCGTCCAGGGAGCCCCACAGAAGCCAAGCAGGGTGGTTTCGTTGGGCAGTGCCCCACGCAGCCGTGAAACCGTCTCCATGACCGGCGTGAGGTGATCCAGGACGCCTTCCTGCGAAAGCGCCAGCATGCCGTCCGTGTCGATGGGGTCCATCTGCGGACCATGGCCTTCAGTGAAGGTCACGTTGCGATGAAGCGCATCCGGGATGACCAGAATATCCGAAAACAGGATGGCCGCATCAAAGCCGTATCGGCGGATCGGTTGAAGGGTCACCTCCGTCGCATACTCGGGGGAGTAACAGAGATCGAGAAAGCTCCCGGCCTTCTTCCGTGTTTCCCGATACTCCGGGAGATAACGGCCTGCTTGTCTCATGAGCCAGATGGGCGGTGGCGTGACCGTTTTCCCATTCAGAACGTCGAGGACTTTTCGGTTCGGCGTGCTCAAGGCTCAAGCCCTTTCAAAAAAGAAAAGAGATATTGAATCTTCTTCTATTTCTAAGAGTCTCTGACTATCAAGGATTAATCGACGATCACAGCTTGTTCGCAATCCGGGATTTCAGTCGATAGTCGAGGCCACCAAGTTCGCTCCGGCTCTGGGATAATGGGGATAACTGCAAATTAACCCGTGATTCCATGGATTTGCGATCCGGACAGAATCCGGGTTAACGGAGGAGGAGGAGTCGAAATGCGAAGAACGATCTTCTGTCATTACCGTAATTCACAGCCCCCTGGAATCGAGAGCCTCTCGGGGTCCAATTGTGGATAAATCGGCACTTTTCCCGTCCCTGATCCGCCCCGCCCGCCGTGGCCTCTGTTTATCCCAGACTATCAACAGGGTGCGGTGAAGAACGTGGAGAACCGGAAAAACTTCTTCCATCTCCACCTGATTTCTGACTCAACGGGGGAAACTCTGATCTCGGCAGGCCGAGCAGCAGCCGCGCAATTTCGCGGTTCCAATGCCATCGAGCATGTTTATCCCCTGATCCGCAGCAAGAAACAGATCAAGGCGTTGATCGATGCGCTCGATCGCGAACCCGGTATCGTGCTCTACACGATCGTCGACCAGGATCTCGCAGCACTTGTCGAAACGGGATGTCATGAACTGGGCTTGCCCTGCGTCAACGTGCTGGCCCCGATCATCGAGAAGTTTCAGGACTATCTGGGTGCGCCGTCCCGCGGCCGCGTCGGTGCTCAGCATGTTCTGAACGCCGAATATTTCGCACGCATTGAAGCGTTGAATTTCACCATGGACCATGACGATGGCCAGGCGCCGGAGGATTATGATCAGGCCGATGTCGTGATCATCGGCATCAGCCGCACCTCCAAGACCCCTACGAGCATCTATCTCGCCAACCGCGGCATCAAGACCGCGAACTTGCCGATCGTCCCGGGCGTTCCGCTGCCCGACGGATTGCTGAAAGCAACACGGCCTCTGATCGTTGGGCTCATCGCCACGTCGGATCGGATTTCCCAGGTTCGCGAGAACCGGGTCCTTGGCGCGACAACCGGCTATGACCGCAGCGAGTATGTCGACCGGGCCTCAATCACGGAGGAGCTGAAATATGCCCGCTCGCTGTGTGCGCGCAACAACTGGCCTCTGATCGACGTGACGCGCCGGTCGATCGAGGAGACGGCGGCGGCGATTGTTGCTCTGCGTCCCAAGCCGCGCTAATTCAGGACACTACCATCACGAAGGTCTCAGCATGGGCTCACCCTTGATTCTCGCGTCGGGCAGCACGGCGCGCCAGATGCTTTTGAAAAATGCCGGCCTCGGCTTTATCGCGATCCCGGCGACGGTGGATGAAAGAGCGATCGAGGAAAACCTGCCGCTCGCAGGACGAGACCCGGTATCGGTTGCCCGGCACCTGGCGCTGGCCAAGGCCATGGATGTGTCGGAGCGCGCTCCAGGCGCCTTCGTCATCGGCTGCGACCAAACCATGTCTCTCGGAAACCAGATCTTTCACAAGGCCGCTTCTCTGGATGAGGCACGGCAGACCTTGATCAGCCTGCGCGGCAAGGCACACTTCCTGAATAGCGCAGTCTGTCTGGTTCGGGATGGCGAGTTGATCTGGAGCGACGTGACGAAAGCCTGCATGCAGGTTCGTGACTTTTCAGATGAGTTCCTGGACGGCTACATCGAGCGCAACGGCAAGTCGATCTTGTCCAGCGTCGGCTGCTATCAGCTCGAAGGGGAGGGCATTCAGCTCTTTGATGCCATCGCCGGCGACTATTTCACCATTCTCGGCCTACCGCTTTTGCCTCTCCTCGCAGCCCTTCGTCAGCACGAGATTAACCATGCGTGATTCACGTGAAACATCTTTTGCTCGTGCTTTTGTCGCCGGCTATCCAATCAAGCATTCTCGCTCGCCTGTGATCCATGGGCACTGGCTTCAATCCTACGGTCTGCCGGGTACCTATGAGAAGATTGCGGTGGCCCCGGAGGACTTTGGCGATTTCATGCTTCGTCTCAAAGACGCCGACAGTCCCTATCGGGGTGGCAACATCACGATCCCGCACAAGGAGGCGGCGAGCAGACTTGCCGATCGGATTGACCCGGTGGCAGAAGAGCTCGGAGCAGCCAATACGCTCTGGCGTGAAGACGGCTTGCTTCACGCGACGAACACCGACGGCATCGGCTTTGTTGCAAATCTCGATGCACAGCACCCGGGATGGGATAAGGTCGATCGCGCCGTGGTTCTGGGAGCAGGGGGAGCCAGCCGTGCCATTCTGCAGGCTCTTCGTGATCGCGGCATCTCAGAAGTTCATGTCGTCAACCGGACGGTCGATCGCGCCCGGGAACTCGTGGACAGGTTCGGGGCACCGCTCCATGCGCACGGCATGGACGCCCTCAATTCCCTTCTGGAAGGTGCCGGGCTGTTCGTGAACACGACATCTTTGGGCATGGATGGCTCGGCTGCGCCGCTTCTTCCCTTTGACAGGATGAAGAACGACGCCCTTATCACCGATATCGTCTACGTCCCTTTGAAGACACCCTTCCTTCAGCAGGCAGAGCAGATTGGTCTGCCGACGGTCGATGGTCTTGGCATGCTTCTGCACCAGGCCGTGCCAGGATTTGAACGATGGTTCGGACAAAAGCCCGAAGTGACTGCTGAGTTGCGCCAACTCGTGCTCGACGACATCGAGGCGCACTCATGATCATCGTGGGGCTCACAGGCTCGATCGGCATGGGCAAGTCCACAACGGCTGCGCTCTTTGCCGACGAAGGTGTGCCCGTCAATGATGCGGATCGCGTGGTTCACGAACTCTACCGCTCGGAAGCCGTCGAGCCCGTCGCACGCATCTTCCCCGATACCATTGTCGACGGCGTTGTCGATCGCGCCAAACTGTCGGCGAATCTGGCAAAGAATCCGGCTAAATTTAAAGAGCTCGAAGCGATCGTGCATCCTCTGGTGCGGAAGAGGGAATTGACTTTTCTCGAGCAGCAACGCGCACTCGGCCAAGCTTTCGTCCTGCTCGACATTCCCTTGTTGTTCGAGACCGGCGGTGAAAAGCGTGTTGACCGGATCGTTGTCGTGAGTTGCGAACCCGAGATGCAGAGAGCGCGGGTGCTGGCACGGCCGGGGATGACCGAAGAGAAGTTCCAGTTGATCCTCTCCAGGCAGGTTCCGGACGCACAGAAGCGTGCGAGGGCCGATTACGTCATTGATACCGGTCACGGGATTGACAGCGCGCGGGCGCAGGTCAAAACGATCGTCAAAGAACTACGCGAACAGGCGGAGCGGACAGACAATGCGTGAGATCATCTTCGATACGGAAACGACCGGGCTCGACAACAAGGCCGACCGGGTGATCGAAATCGGTGGCATCGAATTGTTCAATCATTTTCCGACCGGTCGCACCTTTCATGTCTACATAAACCCTGCCGACCGAAAGGTTCATCCCGATGCATTGGCGGTGCACGGCATCACCGACGAATTTCTGAAGGACAAGCCGGTCTTCGCAGAGATCGTTTCCGAGCTCCAGGAATTCTTCGAAGGCGCCAAGTGGATCGCGCACAACGCCTCATTCGACATGGGTTTCATCAACGCTGAGTTCGAGCGCCTGAGCCTCGCACCGGTCCCGTCCGATATGGTGATCGACACGCTGGCGCTCGCACGCCGCAAGCATCCGATGGGGCCGAACTCGCTGGACGCCCTCTGCCGTCGATACGGCATCGACAACTCGCACCGTACGAAGCACGGCGCTCTGCTCGACTCCGAACTGCTGGCCGAAGTCTATATCGAGATGCTCGGCGGGCGGCAGGCAGCACTGGGTCTGACGACCATCGACACGCGCCGGAGCCAGACGAGCGAAGTCGATGACGTGATCGAGATCAGCTACGACCGTCCGCGTGCTCTTGCACCACGTCTCTCCGCGGCCGAGGTGGAAGGCCATGCCAAACTCGTCGGGCGTCTTGGCGGCAAAGCGATCTGGTCAAAATACGACGCATGAAAAAAGGGCCCAAAAGGGCCCTTTGCTTTGGCAGATAGAGAATGCCGTCTCAGTTCGGCACCGACTGCGTCTTCGCGCGGGACTGCTCTTCGGCAACACGCTGAGCGAACATCTGGGCGAAGTCGATCGGATCGATCATCAGCGGCGGGAAGCCACCGTTGCGGGTCGCGTCGGCGATGATCTGACGGGCAAACGGGAAGAGCAGGCGCGGGCACTCGATGAAGAGAACCGGCAGCATGTGTTCCTGCGGGAAGCCTGAGATGCGGAAGACGCCGCCATAGATCAGTTCGGTCACGAACACGACCTTGTCGCCATCCTTGGCTTCCGCATTCAGCGCCAGGACGACGTCGAAGTCGTTGTCGGAAAGCGGGTTTGCATTGACATTGACGTTTATGTTGATGGCCGGCGCCTTGTCGCGCGCTTGAAGCGAGCGGGGTGCACCCGGATTTTCAAACGAAAAATCCTTGATGTACTGGGCGAGAATATTGAGGGACGGAGAAGCCGTTCCCTGATTGTTGTCGGCCATAGGGCGTGTCCTTGAAGATGAATTGCTAAGGCCATCTAACATTTGAAACTGGCGCTTACAACCCTGCCGGCCAGTGCCGCGGAGCGTCAGTCGCGGCCGATCCGCGGATCGCGCCAGGGCGAGTTCGGGTCGGGTTCACGCTGATACTCGTCGTCGCCGAGGTCGACCACATTCTCGTCTTTTGGGCGGTTTGTCCTGAAACCTGCCTCGGAAAAACTGCTGCGGACAACGAGCCGCGGCTTGATCACACGCCAGGCGAGATCACGAACGAAGGGCAGGAAGAGCAGAATTCCAATGATATCGCCGAAGAAGCCGGGCACGATCAGAAGAAAGGCAGCAACCACCAGAAGGGCACCGTGAACCAGTTCCCGTCCGGGATCCATGCCGCGCTGCGCCTCGCTCTGCAATCGGCGCAGGATACCCGCCCCCTGATAGCGGAGCAGTACGACACCTGCGAAGGCCGCGAGAATGATCAGCGCCAGGGTCGGCAACACGCCGATGGCTTGTCCGACCAGGATAAAGCTGGCGATTTCAATGAGTGGTGCGATGAGAAAAAGCACCAGGGGAAGGCGCATGGGCTGCTCCAAACGCCTTTGTGATCCGGATATCGCAAGAGTCGGCGCTTACTCGATGCAAAGAATGCATTGCGCCATTTGAATGATGCGGCGCTGCGGACTATATGGGAGAAGGAAAAATCAAATTCAATCAAGCCTGGCGGTATTCATGGGGTCTAGTGATTTCGTTACATTGTTCTTCCTGGTCGCGGCGGTACTGATCTTCTTTCAGCTCCGTAGCGTGCTTGGACGACGCACGGGCCATGAAAAGCCGCCGTTCGATCCGTTCGCACAGCGCGATCTGGCCAAGGGTGCAGCGCGAGACGATGGCAAGGTTGTCACCCTTCCGCGCCGTGAGGATGGCAACGCTGAAGATCGCTATGTGGCCGTGGACGCCTACGCGCCTGCCGGCACAGCCCTGAACGATCAGTTGCGCGAACTTCTGCGCCACGACGCGAGCTTCAACCCGAAGGAATTCCTGAACGGTGCCAAGATCGCTTACGAGATGATCGTCATGGCCTATGCCGATGGCGACCGGAAGGCTTTGAAAGGACTGCTCTCCCGCGAGGTCTTCGACGGTTTCGAAAGCGCAATCGCCGATCGCGAGAGCCGCGGCGAGATCGTGAAGTCGACTTTTGTCGGCATCGAGAAGGCGGACATCATCCAGGCATCCGCTCGTGAAAACGAGGAGCAGGTGACCGTTCGCATCGTCAGCCAGTTGATCACGGCCACCTACGACAAGGCAGGCGTCATCATTGATGGCGATGCCGAGGCGGTGTCCGAGGTGAACGACGTGTGGACCTTCGCCCGCGATGTGCGCTCGCGCGATCCGAACTGGAAGCTGATCGCGACCGAAGCAGAACAATGACCGATCTCAGCGCCTGTCGTCTGAGGCCGGCATCCTTCGATGATCTGCCCGGCTGGTCATCCGACGATCCGTCATCGCTTTGGCCTGCCTTGACCGACTGTAGGAGATACCTGCAGTCGGTCAAACCATATAAGCCAGGTGCCTTGGGACTGACCGCCGAAGATCTGATGCCTCTGCTGGACGCTGCATCGACGCACAGTCCGGACAACGCAGCTCAGGCGCGGCTTTTCTTCGAACAGCGAACGCGACCCTTCCTGGTCGAGCCCAGCGGCCAAAACGCAGGTCTGGTCACGGCATTCTACGAGCCTGAAGTCGCTGTCAGCGATCAGCCCGATGACGAATACCGCCATCCCTTCTATCGTCGTCCTCTGGATCTCGTAGACGTGGATGACGCCAACCGAACCGCCGACCTCGACGCCGGTTACGCATTCGCTCTACGCACAGACGATGGCCTCAAGCCGTATCCGGATCGCCGCGACATTGATCGGGGCTGGCTCGAGGGCAGGGGGCTCGAAATCGCCTGGGCTCGCTCGAAGGTCGATGTGTTCTTCGCCCATGTCCAGGGTGCTGCACGGTTGCGATATCCCGATGGACGCCTGCGTCGGATAACCTATGCGGCCAAGGCTGGTCATCCTTTCTCCGGCATCGGGCGCCTGCTGATCGATGGGGGGGAGATCCCGGAGGTCAATATCTCCATGCAGTCGATTCGGGCCTGGCTCGCTGCACATCCGGATCGCGTGGACGAGATCCTCTGGCACAACCGATCCTACATCTTCTTCCGGGAGGCGGAGGTTGACGATCTCACCCGTGGTCCGATTGCGGCCGCCAAGGTACCGCTGATTGCGGGCCGATCTCTCGCGGTCGATCGCCAGATCCATACTTTCGGATTTCCTTTCTTCATCCATGCCAAGGGATTGACGCATATGGATGGCGGACGCGATTTCGCGCGGACCATGCTGGCGCTCGATACCGGTTCTGCAATCGTCGGACCTGCACGCGGGGATATCTTTACGGGCTCCGGAGACGAGGCGGGCGAGTTGGCAGGGGCCGTGCGCAACACGGCCGACTTCTATATACTCATCCCGAAGCAGGCGGCAGAGAGGTTTGTCTGAGTGTCGGGTGGACCAAAGCTCAATCCGGAAGATCGCATCCTCTGGGGCAAGGTCGCGCGTTCGACCCGCCCGATGCCCGGACGTATGGAAGACCTGCTGAGTTTCGAAGAGCAGTTCGAGACTCCGGTAGAAGAGAAGGACGTGCCCGCTCTCAATCGGACTGCCATCTCATCGTTGAGTGCGAGCACCGATCCTGATCGCAAATCCGCACCCCGAATCCACCACCCCCTCGAAAAACCGGTCAAGCGCAAGCTCTCTCGCGGTCACCTGGCGCTTGAAGCTCGGATCGATCTGCACGGACTGATCCAGAGTGAGGCGCATGGAATGCTGCTCGATTTCCTCATCCGGGCGCATGATCGGGGTTTGCGCCATGTCCTCGTGATTACTGGCAAGGGAAGCTCGCTGGGGAGTGAAGGCGCCTTGAAGCGCGCGGTGCCGCTCTGGTTTTCCCTGCCGGAATTCCGTTTCCTGATTTCCTCCTACGAGCCTGCCGCACGTCAGCATGGCGGGGAGGGGGCTCTCTATGTGCGGCTCGCCCGCCGCGGACAGGAGCGCTGATGACGCCTTTCGGTGACGCGTTACGGCAGTTGCGGGAACGCAAGGGTGTCTCTCAGAAGGAGATGGCCGCAGCGATCGGGGTCTCTCCAGCCTATCTCTCGGCACTCGAACACGGCCGGCGCGGCCTACCAAATTTCGACTTTCTCCAGCGCGTTGCAGGCTATTTCAATATTATCTGGGACGAGGCGGAGGAGCTCTTCTCGACGGCCGGCCGTTCCGATCCCCGAGTGGTGGTGGACACATCAGGCATGAAGCCGGAATACACGGCTTTCGCCAACGATCTTTCGAAGCTGATTCGCCAGCTCTCCCCGGATGTGATACGAGACATGCAGGATATTCTGGATGGCGCCAAAAAACGGCCGTGATGGGGTTGAAAAGCCCTCTCTATCCACCAGAAACAACGCCCTCGCCTTTGGAACTCAGGCCAAAACCCCTATAGTCGGGGCACTTGAAGCTGCTGATTCGAATCAGCTGGGCCTTTGAGAATTGACTGGAAAGATTGCTGAATGACCGACTTGCCGATCGCGGAAAATGATGCACCGGCCGAATATGGCGCTGACTCGATCAAGGTTCTGAAGGGACTGGACGCCGTCCGCAAGCGCCCCGGCATGTATATCGGTGACACCGACGACGGCTCGGGTCTTCACCACATGGTCTATGAAGTCGTCGACAACGCGATCGATGAGGCCCTGGCTGGTCACGCTGACATCGTCACGGTCACCTTGAACGCGGATGGTTCGGTCACGGTAACCGACAACGGTCGCGGTATTCCGACGGATATTCACACCGGCGAAGGCGTTTCGGCTGCCGAGGTCATCATGACCCAGCTGCATGCCGGCGGTAAGTTCGACCAGAATTCCTACAAAGTCTCCGGCGGTCTGCACGGCGTCGGCGTATCCGTCGTCAATGCGCTATCGGTCAAACTCACCCTCAAGATCCGCCGCAACAACAAGCTGCATGAAATCACTTTTACCCATGGCGTAGCCGACGGTCCGCTGAAGGTGATCGGTGAATATGAGGGCCGTTCGGGAACGGAAGTCACCTTCCTTCCGAGCACCGAGACCTTCACCAAGGTCGATTTCGACTATGGAACGCTCGAGCATCGCCTTCGCGAGCTCGCCTTCCTGAATTCCGGTGTCCGCATTCTTCTGACCGACAAGCGCAAGTCCGACATCCGCCAGGAAGAGATGCTCTATGACGGCGGTCTCGAAGCCTTTGTCCGCTATCTCGATCGCTCCAAGAAGCCGCTCGTCGACAAGCCTGTCGCCATCAAGGGTGAGAAGGATGGGATCACCGTCGAAGTCGCCATGTGGTGGAATGACAGCTACCACGAGAATGTGCTCTGCTTCACCAACAACATTCCCCAACGCGACGGCGGCACCCATATGGCCGGCTTCCGCGCCGCTCTGACCCGTCAGGTGACGTCCTATGCGGATAGCTCGGGCATCACCAAGAAGGAGAAGGTGTCGCTGCAGGGTGAAGACTGCCGCGAAGGTCTTTCGGCTGTCCTCTCGGTAAAGGTACCGGATCCGAAGTTCTCGTCCCAGACGAAAGACAAGCTCGTTTCGTCCGAGGTACGCCCGGTCGTCGAAAACCTCGTCAACGAAGCGCTCAGCACCTGGTTCGAGGAACACCCGACGGAAGCCAAGATCCTGGTCGGCAAGGTGGTCGAGGCCGCTGTTGCCCGCGAAGCCGCTCGCAAGGCGCGTGAACTCACCCGCCGCAAGGGCGCACTCGATATCGCTTCTCTGCCCGGCAAGCTCGCCGACTGCTCCGAGCGCGATCCGGCCAAATCCGAACTCTTCCTCGTCGAGGGTGACTCGGCAGGTGGCTCCGCGAAGCAGGGCCGTTCGCGCGAAAACCAGGCGATCCTGCCGCTGCGTGGTAAGATCCTCAACGTCGAGCGCGCCCGCTTCGACAAGATGCTCTCGAGCCAGGAAATCGGCACGCTGATCACAGCGCTCGGCACATCCATCGGCAAGGACGAGTTCAACGCCGACAAGCTGCGCTACCACAAGATCATCATCATGACCGATGCTGACGTCGACGGCGCACATATCAGAACGCTTCTGCTGACATTCTTCTTCCGTCAGATGCCGGAGCTCATCGAGCGTGGCCATCTCTACATCGCCCAGCCGCCGCTCTATAAGGTCTCGCGCGGCAAGTCCGTCCAGTACCTGAAGGACGAGAAGGCGCTGGAAGACTATCTGATCACCATGGGTCTCGAAGAGGCAACGCTGACGCTCGCCAATGGTGAAGTCCGCGCCGGCCAGGACCTGCGCGACGTGATCCAGGACGCGTTGCGTCTGCGGTCACTCATCGACGGCCTGCATTCCCGCTACAACCGCAATGTCATCGAGCAGGCTGCCATCGCCGGCGCGCTGAACCCGGAGCTGACGGGTAACCGCCAGCAGGCCGAAGCGACCGCAGCGCTGGTCGCGAGCCGTCTCGACATGATCGCCGAAGACACCGAACGTGGCTGGCAGGGCTTCGTCACCGACGAAGGCGGCCTTCGCTTCGAGCGCATGGTCCGCGGCGTCAAGGAAGTGGCCTCAGTCGATGTCGCCCTCATCGGATCGGCGGACGCTCGCCACATGGACCAGATGTCCGCCCGCCTGCGTGAGATATACTCCGAACCGCCGGTTCTCACCCGTAAGGACGGCCGTAGCGACATGTCCGGCCCGCGCGCCCTTCTTGATTCGATCTTTGCAACCGGTCGCAAGGGCCTTTCCATGCAACGATACAAGGGCTTGGGCGAAATGAATGCCGAGCAGCTCTGGGAAACCACGCTCGACCCGAATGTCCGCTCTTTACTTCAGGTCCGGGTCAACGACGCGACCGACGCCGACGGCCTGTTCTCGCGCCTGATGGGCGACGAGGTCGAACCTCGTCGCGAGTTCATTCAGGACAACGCGCTCAGCGTCGCCAACCTCGACATCTGAGATCTGCAGATAGCAAGTCAAAAGGGCCGCTCCTCAGGAGCGGCCCTTTTTCTTGATCAACAGGTTTCGTTGTTGAGATGGTTAACGTGATTCACGTGAAACCATGAATGCGCGGGCTCAGAAACGTCCCTCGAATGCCACTTCAGCCAGAGCCTTGCGACCATTCGGCGTTTCCTTCGAACGCAGACCCTCCGGCAAAGCTTCCTTGTCACCCAGCTTTCCGATGGCCACCGCTGCATTGATGTGGAAACCGTCAGGCGCGCCCAGCTCGGAGACGGCCCGATCGAAGTCGAAGCCGGTCATTGCGTGGGCAAAATAGCCCGACTTGATGGCCTGAACCGAGAGCAGACCCCAGGCAGCACCCGCGTCGAAACTGTGGCTGCGATAGGACTTCGGCTCCGAACCATCAGCCGGACGGCTCAGCGTGTCGGAAAAGATGAAGACGAGGGCCGCGGCATTCTTGGCCCAACCCTGGTTGAACTCGATCAAGATATCGAGAAACTTGTCGAACTCAGGTGTTCCCTTCAGGGCGTAGATGAAGCGCCAGGGCTGGTAGTTGAACGCTGACGGCGCCCAATGCGCGGCATCGAGGATGGTCAGGAGATCTTCCTTCGGCATCGTGCTTCCGTCAAACGCACGCGGCGACCATCGATCGAGAAAGATCGGATCGACATTGTATTCGGACTGGCGGTGATTGCTGCTGGTCATGGTGTTCCTTCACACATGTCTTGGGATGACGGATGGAACAAACATCAATTCGCAAGCCTCGGAAAGGGTCGCGGCTGCAAATTCGGGTGAACACTGTGATCGTTGTTTAACCCCGCGCCGGGGGAGGAACTTTAAGGCTTTTCGAACATCATCCGAAGTCATGAGACGTTGTGTGCTGCGAAAGGAGGGATAATCCGGGCTTTTGCGATGCACAAAGTCTGTTAGTGTAGCGAATGAACGAGGACCCTCTGGTCCGACAAAAAGGTACAGAACCCATGTTCTATCAGCTCTATGAACTGAACCATGCATTCATGGCGCCATTCCGGGCAACAGCGGACGCCATGAACCTGGCATGGAGAAACCCGCTCAACCCTTGGTCCCATACGGTCGTCGGGCGTTCATTCTCAGCGGGCTTTGAAGTTTTCGAACGTGTGACGCGCCGCTACGGCAAGCCGGCCTTCGGTCTCCCGACAACCAGGATCGGGGATGAAAGCGTCACGGTCGAGGAAGAAATCGTCTGGCGCAAGCCTTTCTGCGATCTGATCCATTTCAAGCGCCATCTTCCAGCCGGCACCGAAAAGGGTCCGCGCATCCTCATCGTCGCACCCATGTCGGGCCACTACGCGACCTTGCTCCGTGGGACGGTCGAGGCACTGCTGCCGAGTGCGGACCTTTACATCACCGACTGGATCGATGCCCGTATGGTGCCGGTGACCGAAGGCGATTTCGATCTCGACGACTATATCGATTACGTCATCGACATCCTTCATCACCTCGGTCCTGACACCCATGTGGTCGCGGTCTGTCAGCCCTCCGTTCCCGTGCTGGCCGCCGTCGCCGTCATGGAAGGTGAGGGGGACGTCTGCGCACCGTCCTCGATGACACTCATGGGTGGCCCCATCGACACGCGCATCAACCCGACGGCCGTCAATCAACTGGCCCAGGACAAGCCGCTCGAATGGTTCCGCGACAACGTCATCATGCAGGTGCCGTGGCCGCAGCCCGGCTTCATGCGTCAGGTCTATCCGGGCTTCCTGCAGCTCTCGGGATTTATGTCGATGAACCTTGATCGGCACATGATTGCGCACAAGGAGTTTTACATGCACCTCGTCAAGAACGACGGGGAACCGGCCGAGAAGCACCGCGACTTCTACGATGAATATCTGGCGGTCATGGACCTCACGGCGGAATTCTATCTTCAGACCGTCGAGACGGTGTTCATCAAGCACTCCCTGCCCAAGGGTGAGATGATGCATCGCAACAAGCGCGTCGACACGACAGCGATCCGCAACGTCGCGCTTTTGACAGTCGAAGGCGAAAACGACGACATCTCGGGTCTCGGTCAGACCAAGGCGGCGCAGACGATCTGCACCAACATTCCCGACGATATGCGCCTGCACTACATGCAGCCTGACGTTGGCCACTACGGCGTCTTCAATGGCTCGCGTTTCCGTCGCGAAATCGCGCCGCGCATTGTCGAATTCGCCCGCACACACGGCAAGAAGGCCAAGACCACCAATCCGGTTAAGCGGGTCATCAAGGGCGGCAAGGCTCTCTGACATTTTCGTCATTCCGAATTTAAGAAGCGGATTCAGTCGGTTCTCCGATTGGGTCCGCTTCTTTCTTGAAGGGCAGGGCGGCATTTCCCACATCGAAACCATCGGACGGCATTCCGCTGTCCGCGCAAAACGAGGTTATCGATGATGAACCAGTCAGCACTGCTTCGGCCGGATTGGACTCCGGCAACCGTCGCCTTGATGGTGCTCGGCTTCATGGTCTTCTGGCCGCTCGGTGTGGCCATGCTTGCCTACATCCTGTTCGGCGAGAAGTTTCAGAACTTCAAGCGGGAAGCCAATCAGAAGGCGGATAGTGCCTTCGCCTGGTGCCGCTCCAACAGCTACACTGCGCCTGCCTCCACCGGCAACGTCGCCTTCGACGACTGGCGCAAGACCGAACTCGAGCGTCTCGACGCAGAACGTCGCCGTCTCGATGAAATGCGCGCCGAATTCGACAACTACGCCCGCGAACTGCGCCGGGCGAAGGACCAGGAAGAGTTCGACCGCTTCATGCGCGACCGTCAGCAGATGAAGACTTCAGGCGAGGGCGGTCCCGCCCAGGGTTTCACCGGCAACTGACCGGTCGAGCCATCCTGTCGCAACCGGGGTCGGCGCTCGTGCGCCGACCTTTTTTGTTGCAAGAAGAGCTCCCGAATCGGCTAGAACACACGCATGTTTCCCCTGCTGAAAAAGCTGACACCGCAGAGAACCCCGGCGATCCAGCTGGAGCGGGCGATTGCCGTGGATGGACGGTCCATTCCGCTGACCATCAGAAAGAACAGCCGCGCGACCCGCATCACGCTCAGGATCGAGCCCGGCGGGCGCGCTTTGAAGATGACAATTCCGCCAGGGCTGCGCGAACGGGACATCGATGACTTTCTCGATCGCCACCAGGGCTGGCTCAGCACCAAGCTCAAGCGCCAGAAAACGGTCGGCGCCATTGAGGATGGCGGAGACATTCTACTCCGAGGCATTCCCCATCGTATCGTCCATACAGGTCAGTTGCGCGGCCTGACCCAGTCGATCGACAGCGAGATTGGCCATGTCCTCAGCGTCAGCGGCCTCGAGGACCATCTGCCGAGGCGCGTCGCCGATTTCCTCAAGAAGGAAGCACGCCATGACCTCGAGCGCCTCGTGGCACTGCATGCCAGAAATGTCGGCAAGCCAGTCAAGAGCATGACGCTGAAGGATACCCGCAGCAGATGGGGATCCTGTTCCTGGGACGGCAAGCTGAGCTTCTCCTGGCGCATTGTCATGGCGCCGCCTCTGGTCATCGACTATCTCGCTGCCCACGAGGTTGCGCATTTGCGGGAGATGAACCACGGTCCGGCCTTCTGGGCACTTTGCAAGGAGCTCTGCCCACCCATGGACGAAGCGAAGTCCTGGCTGAAGCGTCATGGCTCGGCCCTTCATGCCATAGACTTCGACTGATTGACCCCGCGACCTTTCAGCCTCTGTCGCAAATTGGCTCGACTCTTTTTTGATTTCGTGCGACTTCGCTGCCATGAGACCCGATATCAAGATCTGCGGACTGAAGACGCCGGAGGCGGTCGATCGTGCGGCCGACCGCGGCGCGAGCCATATCGGCTTCATTTTCTTTGAAAAGAGCCCGCGCAACATCGAGCCTGATATCGCAGGCGTGCTCGCAGACCGCGTTCGCGGCCGGGTGAAGAGCGTCGCGGTGACAGTCGATGCAGATAATGACGATCTCGACGAGATTATTGCGCTTATGCGTCCTGATATCCTGCAGTTCCATGGCCACGAAAGCCCGGAACGGCTGCTGACAGTCAAGGCGGTCACCGGTCTTCCGATTATGAAGGCATTTTCCATTCGCGATGCCGATGACCTGAGGCGCATAGAGCCCTATATCGGGATTGCCGATCGTTTTCTCTTCGATGCCAAACCGCCTGTGGGCTCCGATTTGCCCGGCGGCAATGGCGTCACCTTCGATTGGCGTCTCTTGCGTTCGCTTGACGACAGCGTCGATTACATGCTTTCCGGAGGCCTCAACAAGGCCAATATCGCAGAGGCCCTGCGGGAAACCGGAGCACGGGCAATCGACGTATCCTCTGGCGTGGAATCTGCGCCGGGCGTCAAGGATCTGCAGATAATGGATGAGTTTTTTGCGGCCGTTGCCGAGGCAAGTCGTGCACAGCCGGTTTCAGGGAGTGTCAAGTGAACCAGTCACCGAAACCCAATTCCTTCCGTGAAGGTCCAGACGAAGACGGCCGCTTCGGCATCTTCGGTGGCCGTTTCGTCGCCGAGACGCTGATGCCGCTGATCCTGGACCTGCAGGCGGAATGGGAAAAGGCGAAGACGGATCCGGAATTCCAGGCCGAACTGGCGCATCTCAACACCCATTACACCGGTCGCCCAAGCCCGCTCTATTTCGCCGAGCGTCTGACGGAAGAACTCGGTGGCGCGAAGATCTACTTCAAGCGCGATGAGCTGAACCACACCGGTTCGCACAAGATCAACAACTGCCTCGGCCAGATCCTGCTCGCCAAGCGCATGGGCAAGACCCGTATCATCGCTGAAACCGGCGCCGGCCAGCATGGTGTGGCCTCTGCCACGGTCGCCGCTCGCTTCGGCATCCCTTGCGTCGTCTACATGGGCGCGACCGACGTCGAGCGCCAGGCGCCGAACGTTTTCCGCATGAAGCTGCTCGGTGCCGAGGTGAAGCCGGTAACCTCTGGCCATGGCACCCTCAAGGACGCAATGAACGAGGCGTTGCGCGACTGGGTCACCAATGTCGACGACACCTATTACATGATCGGCACAGCCGCCGGCCCGCATCCCTATCCGGAAATGGTCCGCGACTTCCAGTCGGTCATCGGCCGCGAAACGCGCGAGCAGATGCTGGCTGCGGAAGGCCGCCTGCCGGACATGCTGATTGCTGCCGTCGGTGGTGGTTCGAACGCGATCGGCCTCTTCCATCCCTTCCTCGATGACGAGAGTGTCCGCATCGTTGGCGTCGAAGCTGGTGGCAAGGGTCTCGAAGGCGAGGAGCACTGCGCTTCGCTGACCGCAGGTACGCCCGGCGTCCTGCATGGCAACCGCACCTATCTGCTGCAGGACGGCGACGGCCAGATCAAGGAAGGTCACTCGATCTCCGCCGGCCTCGATTATCCGGGTATTGGCCCGGAGCATTCCTGGCTGAAGGATATGGGCCGCGTCGAATACGTTCCGATCAGGGACGACGAGGCGCTCGCCGCCTTCCAGCTGCTGACGCGCACCGAAGGCATCATCCCGGCGCTCGAGCCGAGCCATGCGCTCGCCGAAGTCGTCAAGCGCGCCCCGAAGATGGACAAGGACCAGATCATTGTGATGAACCTCTGCGGCCGCGGCGACAAGGATATCTTCACTGTCGGCAAGATTCTCGGTATGGGGCTCTGATCATGACTGCGCGTATGGACCAACGTTTCGCTGCACTGAAAGCAGAAGGCCGCCCGGCTCTCGTCACCTATTTCATGGGTGGCGATCCGGACTACAACACGTCGCTCGCGATCATGAAGGCTCTGCCGGAAGCCGGCGCCGACGTTATCGAGCTCGGCATGCCCTTCTCGGATCCCATGGCCGATGGCCCGGCGATCCAGCTTGCCGGCCAGCGGGCCCTCAAAGCCGGCCAAACCCTCGTTCGCACGCTCGATCTGGCGCGTGAATTCCGCAAGACGGACAACGAAACGCCGATCGTCATGATGGGTTACTACAACCCGATCTACGTCTATGGCGTCGAGCGTTTCCTCGACGACGCATTGGCTGCCGGCATCGATGGCCTGATCGTTGTCGATCTGCCGCCGGAAATGGATGACGAACTTTGCATCCCGGCCCGTAGCCGGGACATCAACTTCATCCGTCTGGCAACCCCGACAACCGACGACAAGCGTTTGCCCACCGTTCTCAAGAACACCTCGGGCTTCGTGTATTACGTCTCGATGAACGGCATCACCGGTTCGGCACTGCCGGATCCCTCGCGTGTTGCCGGTGCCGTCCAGCGCATCAAGGCGCATACGGACCTGCCGATCTGCGTCGGCTTCGGCGTCAAGACCGCCGAGCATGCCCGCCTGATCGGCGCCAATGCCGATGGCGTCGTGGTTGGTACCGCGATCGTCAATCAGGTTGCTACAAATCTCACAGCCGATGGCAAAGCGACGGCGGATACGGTTCAGGCCGTCGCCACGCTGGTGCGCGGACTGGCAACCGGCGTGCGGTCTGCACGCCTTGCTGCTGCCGAATAAGCACCCCATATGGGCTTTAAATATCAGGAGTAAGCCGCGTGAATTGGATCACCAACTATGTGCGCCCGCGCATCAATTCCATGCTGGGCCGCCGCGAAGTTCCGGAAAATCTCTGGATCAAGTGCCCGGAAACGGGCGAGATGGTCTTCCATAAGGACCTGGAAGAGAACAAGTGGGTGATCCCGGCTTCCGGCTATCACATGAAGATGCCGGCGAAGTCGCGCCTGATCGATCTCTTCGACGGAGGCCAATTCGAAGCCCTGCCGCAGCCGAAAGTCGCGCAGGATCCGCTGAAGTTCCGCGATTCCAAGAAATACACCGACCGTCTTCGTGACAGCCGCGTGAAGACGGATCAGGAAGACACGATCGTTGCCGGCGTCGGCACGGTGCAGGGCCTGAAGCTCGTTGCCGTCGTCCACGAGTTCAACTTCATGGGCGGTTCGCTCGGCATTGCCGCTGGCGAAGCGATCGTGAAGGCCTTCGAACGCGCCATCAAGGAAAAGTGCCCGCTGGTCATGTTCCCGGCTTCGGGTGGCGCCCGCATGCAGGAGGGTATCCTCTCGCTGATGCAGCTGCCGCGCACCACGGTTGCCGTCGACATGCTGAAGGAAGCCGGCCAGCCCTACATCGTCGTCCTCACCAACCCGACTACGGGCGGCGTAACGGCATCTTACGCCATGCTGGGCGACCTCCACATTGCCGAACCGGGTGCCGAGATCTGCTTTGCCGGTAAGCGCGTTATCGAGCAGACGATCCGCGAGAAGTTGCCGGAAGGCTTCCAGACCTCTGAATACCTGCTGGAACACGGCATGGTCGACATGGTCGTCAAGCGTCACGACATTCCTGACACGCTCGCGCGCGTCCTGAAGATTATGACCAAGCGCCCTGCCAACGACACGGCGGTCCCTGCGAAGGTGGCAGAGCCGGTCGAGAAGGCCTCGGCCTGAGCCGCGTTTTCTGTGAGGCCGCGGTCGCGGAACGAAAGTGATGACAGCCCCCATCGTCAGCCAGGCCGATGCCGAGATCGAAAAACTCATGGGGCTGCACCCCAAGGGCTACGATCTGTCGCTCGACCGTATCCGCCGCCTCCTTGAGGTTCTGGGTAACCCGCATCTGAAGCTGCCGCCGGTCATTCATGTGGCCGGCACAAACGGCAAGGGGTCGGCCTCGGCCTTTTGCCGGGCGCTTCTGGAGGCCCAGGGCCTGTCCGTCCACGTCCACACCTCACCGCATCTGGTGCGCTGGCATGAGCGCTATCGCATCGGCGTAAAGGGTGGCCCCGGTCAGATCGTCGACGATGAACTGTTTGCCGATGCTCTGCGCCGCGTTGCCGAGGCAAACGGCGGCAAACCGATCACCGTCTTCGAGATCCTGACGGCGGTGACATTCATTCTCTTTTCCGAACAGCCTGCCGACGTCGTCGTGCTGGAGGTCGGTCTTGGCGGCCGCTTCGACGCCACCAATGTCGTCGAAAAGCCGGCTGTCTGCATCATTCAGCCGATCTCGCTCGATCATCAGGCCTATCTCGGCGATCGCG
Organism: Rhizobium sp. AAP116; assembly: GCF_001295785.1. Lineage (NCBI taxonomy): Bacteria > Pseudomonadati > Pseudomonadota > Alphaproteobacteria > Hyphomicrobiales > Rhizobiaceae > Rhizobium > Rhizobium sp. AAP116. The sequence continues at coordinate 41,876 of NZ_LJIB01000020.1, read as the reverse complement.
TCGAACTGATCGCCGCCGAAAAGGCCGGAATCATGAAGCGCGGCGTCCCCGTCGTGATTGGACACCAGGAGTTCGACGGCGCCAAGGATGTGCTGATCAGCACGGCCGAACGCCTCGGCTGTCCTCTCACCGTCTTCGCCCAGGATTTCCTGGCGTACGAAGAATTCGGACGGCTCGTCTACCAGGACGAATTCGGTCTGATGGACCTGCCGCTGCCGCGTCTGCCGGGTCGGCACCAGATCGGCAATGCCGCAACCGCCATCCGTGCGGTCAAGGCAGCCGGCTACTCCGTCACCGAAGAGATTGCCGAAAAGGCCATGCTGTCGGTCGAATGGCCGGGCCGCCTGCAGAAGCTCACCGAGGGTCGGCTGGTGGAGCGTGCGCCGGCCGGCGCTGAAATCTGGCTCGACGGAGGCCACAATCCCGGCGCAGGCGAAGTGATCGCGGAGGCCATGGCATCCATGGAAGAACGCCAGGCGCGACCGCTGCATCTGGTCATCGGCATGATCAACACCAAGGATCCGATCGGCTTCTTCCGCGCTTTCGTGGATATCGCCCATAACGTCTACACTGTCCCGATAACGGGCTCTGACGTTGGCCTCGACCCGGTGGCACTTGCCCAGTCGGCAGCTGAGGCTGGTTTGAAGGCCCTTCCGATGGAGTCGCTTGGCCAGGCGCTGGACGCAATCCGCGAACGCAGTGAAGATGGCGTTCCGCCCCGCATCATGATCGGCGGCTCGCTTTATCTGGCGGGCAATGTGCTCGCCGAAAACGGCACCATCCCCAAATGAAAAAAGCCCGGCTGTAACCGGGCTTTTTCTTTATTCATCAATGTAGTGAGGCTTATGCCGCACCGGCGATCCAGCTGGAAAGCGCAGTCTTCGGAGCCGCACCCACCTTGATATCGGCCACTTCACCACCCTTGAAGACGGCCAGCGTCGGGATCGAGCGAACACCGAACTGGGCAGCCAGTTCCGGGTTTTCATCGATGTTGAGCTTGGCGATCTTCACCTTGCCGGCGAGTTCGTTGGAGATTTCTTCGAGGCTCGGTGCAATCATTTTGCACGGGCCGCACCATTCGGCCCAGAAATCCACGACGACCGGTTCGGAAGCGTTGAGAACCTCGGCCTGGAAATTGGACTTGTCGACTTTAACGGTAGCCATGGGGCTCTCCCTTCATAAATACGGAATTGACTAGATATGTGATGCCGCGCGGCAGCAATTTCAATATGCGGTATCTCACGATGTTTCGAGGTCGGCAAGGGACCGCTGAAGAAGGCTTTCATCAAGGGGAATGAGGCTGCCGTTTTCGGTGTAGATCAGCCAGCATTCGACTTGTTTGCCGGGATAGAGCGGCTGCAGGATCTCGCGATAGATGGCGAGCTGCACCCGATGCGAGAGCGGGCATTGGGCCGCCTCCAGTGGTGGATTCCGGTTGGTCTTGTAGTCGGCGATGATCACCCGGTCGGCAAGCACGGTCATGCGGTCGATCCGGCCGGAGACCGCACGCAATTCTCCCTTCAGCCGCATCGTGCCCATGACCGAAACTTCCGCGCGACTGCCGGTATCGAACAGCGGGCGAAGCGCCTCGTCTTCGAGAACGGTGATCACGGTGGAGACCAACCTGGATCGCTGCTCAGCCGGCCAGAACCGGGCGGCCCGTTCCGCATAACGCTCGGCTGCCTCACGGCGGTCACCCTCCGGAACGCCGGGCAAGTTTTGCAGCATCCGATGGATGAGCCGCCCGCGCTGCAGAGCGAGATCCGCCTTTTCCGTCGTTGAGAACAGCGCAGAGGCCGTCAACGCATCCTCGTCTTCGTCGATGACGATGCTGCCGGCACCGGAGGGGCTGAGTGGTCTTGGCAGGCTGACCGGCGGTGGCAGCGGCTTCCAGAGCGTAGGCGGAAGGCTGTGGCTGTCCTCGCTTTCGGCGCCCTCTTCGGTCACCGGCAGATCATGCTCTGCCTCGCCGAGAGACCAGCGCAATCCGGTCCAGCTGCCATCTGGGCCGATGAATTCGACCTCTTTGCAGCGCGTTTCGTCAGCACTGAGCGCCCGCGCGATCATCTTGTGCCAGATCTCACCCGTGTCCTGCACGCCGCGATAGCCGCCCACGATGAGTCGGTCTGCAGCGCGGGTCATCGCGACATACAGCAGCCGGCGATATTCCTCCTCGGCCTGATCCTTGCGCCGATCCATGTCGCCAGCGGAGATCGAATTGCCGAGCGACTTCGACGGCACCCAGATCGGGAAGGGCAAGCCTTCAGCCGTTTCGATGATCCTGAGCTTTGCCACATGGTTCGAATTGAAGGGCTTCGAGCCGCCATCGATCAGGAAGACGATCGGCGCCTCAAGTCCCTTCGAGGCATGAACCGTCATGATCCGGACTTCGTTGCGCTCCTTGTCCTGTTCGCGCTTGACCTCAGGCGCTTCCATCTCGAGCGTCGAAACGAAGGATTGCAAGCCGGGCAATCCGCTGGTCTCGAAGGAGAGGGCAAAGGTCAGGAACTCGTCGATGATGTCGCTGACCTCGGAGCCTAGGCGCCCAAGATAGGCCCTTCGACCACCATGAACGCTGAGCACCCGGGCATAGAAATCATGGACGGAGTACTCCCGCGCCTGTTCGAGAAACAGTGTGAGGCGGTCGTAGGTCTTCTTCCAGGCTGTATCCGTCTCAGCCTGTTCTGTCAGTCTCGCCCAGAGGCTCTGCGCTTCCGGCCGCTCGGCAAGCTGCATCAAGTCGTCTTCGCTATGGTTGAAGAGCGGGCTCTTCAGGAGCGAAGCGAGCGACAGATCGTCTCCGGGCAGCAGCAGGAAACGCCCGAGCGCCAGCATGTCCTGCACGGCAATATGGCTTGTCAGCTTCAGGCGGTCTGCACCGGCGACCGGTACGTTATACGGGCGTTTCAGCGCGCGTGTCAGCGCATTGACGAAACCATCGCGCTTGCGCACGAGCACGAGAATGTCGCCCGGGCGGATCAGCCGCTTGTTGCCCTTCTCGATGATCGTTTCCCGTCCGACGATCTGGCTGATCTGATGCGCCACGCGTCGTGCGAGGATGGCCGAAGGTGCGCTTTCCGGCGTCGCATCGAAGGGGGCGGTCCAGTCCTCGTCTTTCTCCTGCTTCTCCGCCGCAATCATGTCCCAGACGTCGACTGTGCCGGGATGTCCGATCCGGCTCGACTGGTGGATGACGGGGTCCCCGCCGGCGCTGAGGCCCCGGCTGTTTTCCGGCAGGCTGAAGACCTGGTCGACCGCCGCGAGCACCGATTGCGTCGAGCGGAAGGAGAGCGGCAGACGCACCGTGTTGAAGCTTTGCCCGCTTTCGGTGACCGCGCGCGCAGTCTGGCTTGCCTCCTGCGAGAACTGCTCCGGGCGTGCGCCCTGGAAGGAATAGATCGACTGCTTCTCGTCCCCAACCGCAAAGAAGGTGCGGATCCCCGGCCGGGCACTCAAACCGGTAAAGAAGTCTTCGCGCAGCGACCGGATGACATCCCATTGCACTGGGCTCGTATCCTGCGCTTCGTCGACGAGGATATGGTCGATGCCCTGGTCCAGCTTGTAATGCACCCAGGCGCCGACATCGCCGCGCGTCAGAAGCCGCGCGGTTCGCACGATCAGATCCTCGAAATCGAGCTGCGAACGCCGCTTCTTCAGTTCCTCGTAGTCGGTGTCGAGACGCACGGCCAGCGTCAGTGCAGACCGCGTCGCCTCATACATGCGGAAGATCCGCAGCCCGTCCCGCATCGCGACCACATGATCCCGGGCCGCAATCACGGCATCCTTGAGATCCGGCGCCACCTTGGTCATGGCGGCGGCAATCAGCGAGCTGTCGGCCTTTGGCGCTTCCTGTGCCGTCAGGAAAGCCTGGTCCAGAAGCTTCGCTCGCTCCAGCGGATCGGCTTCCACCAGCGCCCGTTCCAGCACTTCCGCGACGGCCCGCACCTTCTCGCCGCCCTTTTCGAGGGCAAGCTGGATGTAGCGGCTGAAATTGCCCCCCGACAGGCCGGCAAGCGGCCAGTAATCCTCGGCACGGCTGGTCTCGCTCTCCAGCGGACCGATGCCAAGGCCCCTCCTTAAGGTCGCATCAAGCCCACCCGTCTTTTCTGCCCGCTGCCGGAAGTCTCTGACAGCATGGCGGTTGGCCACGGTATCGGCAATGAGGCCTTCGAGCCCGCTTTCATCGGCAATGCTCAAGACCTGCGAGAAGGCTTCGGCGAGTGCTGCATCATTCTCCGTCGATGTCGCGGTCAGCAGCAATCGCCGCGCTTCGGCAAGAACGGTCACGGCAGCTCGATCGTCGAGGACGTTGAAATGCCCGGCGACATTGGCTTCGAGTGGAAACTGGTGCAGCAACGCTTCGCAGAAGGCGTGGATCGTCTGGATCTTCAGGCCACCCGGCGTTTCCAGCGCCTTGGCGAACAGCCGCCGTGCGGCCGCGAGCGTCGCCCGATCCGGCTCCCTCTGCTCGATGGCCGCAATCCGCTTGGCCAGCTCCCGGTCATCCAGCGTCGCCCATTCCGCGAGGCGCTCGAATACGCGGTTCGACATTTCGGAGGCGGCGGCCTTGGTATAGGTGAGGCAGAGGATGGACGAGGGGCGGGCGCCGGCGAGCAGCAGCCGGATCACCCGCTGCGTCAGCACATGCGTCTTGCCGGAGCCGGCATTCGCCGACACCCAAGCCGACTGGCCGGGATGGGATGCGCGCGACTGGGCAAGCGTCGTCCAGCCGAGCCAGGCGGCGGGATCGTTGCCGGTCGGTAACTCGTCCAGGGCAAAGCGCTGATCACTCATCGCCGGCTCCTTCCTCGGCTTCCGCCGTCGACCATTCCGCGACGCGCGCCAGATGATCGTATTCGCCGCCATAGGCGTTCTGTTCGGCCGGGATGAGACGGGAGACGTAACCGCGCTCGCCGCTCTGCAGGGCCTGAACGAAACGGCCGAGTTCGTCGACCGATTGCGTGGCAAGCTCAAGCGCAGACTTCTTGTTGTCGCCCCGCGTCGCCATCTCGTTGTTCACCTGGTCCGCCGAGAAACGGTCGCCGGGCCGCAGACGCACATAGACAAGATTGAGAGGTTTCACGTCACCGGCAGGCTTGAAGGCGCCTTGGAGAAGGGCCGCCGCCTCCAGCGCCAATTGTGGGTCAAGCAGGCTGCGCGCCTGATTGGCGCTCGGGTTGAGGCCCGTCTTGTAGTCGATGATATCGGCAAAGCCGCCGCCTCGGATATCGATCCGGTCCGCTATTCCGCTAATGGTGATATCAACAGGGCGAAGCAGCACATTGCCTCTGACTTCCGTCAGCGAGCGCTTGATCTCCGGTCTCCGCTGCCGCTCCCAGCTGAGAAAGGCCGAGGCGACACTGTAGAAGCGCTGCCGCCAGACGATATCGATGTGCAACGGCAGAGCCTCCGTCAGGAACTCCTCATCGGTGATCCGGTGCAGGATATCGAGCGCGTCCAGCCGGGCCGGGTCATGATCCTCGCGGATAAACCGCTCGACGATACGGTGATAGAGAGTTCCACGCTCGGCCGCCCCCGGATCTTGGTTGAAGGGATCGACGGGATCGAGACGCAGGATTCGCCGCGCATAGATCGAGTAGGGATCGCGCCGGAAGCGTCCGACTTCGGAAAAACTGAAGGAGCGTGGCTGCAGTTCGGCGCGCGGTCGTGGCGCGGGGCGCTGTGCCGGTGCCTGGTTTTCGCCCTGGTCGATCAGGTCGGCATAGCGCCGATAGATCTGGCCACGCTTTCGCATCTCGTCTTCCAGCAGGAGCCCGCCGAGCGCCATCAGGCGCTGCAGCCAGCGCGAGGCAACCGTCGGTGCAGAGCCTTGGCGTAGCGAGCGCGAGAAGATCAGTTTCCGCGTGCCACAGGCCATCTGGAAGTCATGCGCCACCTGGCCGATCTGCCGTTCCGGCGGCTCAAGCCCGACTTCGGTCTTCATGACGCGCGACAGGAAGGGATTGTTCTTGGTCTGGCTTGGCCAGCTCCCCTCGTTCATGCCGCCGATGACCATCATGTCGACATTCTGCAGGCGCGCTTCGAGCGTCCCGAAGATGAACACGCGCGGATGCCGCATGGCGCGTGGCTTGACCGCCTGGCCGGCCATCAGCGCCGTCAAGATATCCACCCATTGCGGGCCGTCGGCCTCGATCTGCCCGTCCGTCTCCAGAACCTCGGCGAGAAGGCGTGCCAGAGCCTCTCCCGCCGCATCGCCCCAGAGACCGGCAAGGTCACCCCGCTCGTCGACAGTGACGGCTTCCAGCACGCGGCCCGTGCGCTCTGCCCAATCGCTGACGGTCAATCTCTGCGACAGCACGCGCCCGTCGGTCGACCGGATGACCGACGAGACGAGCGGTTCGACCGCTGAGGTGACACGGTTGGCCAAGAGACGAGCGAGTTCGATCTCCTCCGGCGCAATCGAGATGCGCCATTGCGGCTTGTGGCGGTCCGCCAGATGCGCTTCGAGCCCTTCGGCAAACAGCGGTTCCATCTCCGCAAGGTCGAGGCTCTTCATGCCTCCGCGCAGCGCGATGCGTTCGAGCGCATCGGCGGCCTTGCGCATGTCTTCGGCCGTGAAGCCGAAGCGTGCCAGCGGATGCTTGATGAGCGAGACGATCGCCACAGGGTCACCCGGACGCAGGCAGGCCTCGGCCACCACCTGGGTCAGCATGGCAGCCTGGGTCCCGGTCATCGGCGTGCCCGCCGAATCATCCGCCTCGATCCCGAACCGCGCGAGCTCGGACATGACACGCCGCGCCAGCGCGCGATCGGGCGTGATCAGCGCCACCCGGCTTTCGGGATTGTCGGAAACCTCTTCGAGCCCCAGCCGGAGCGCAATTGCAATCGCCGTTGCTTCTTCGCGCTCATTGGCCGTCTCGATCAGGGCGACATCGCGAAATGCCGCGAGCAGGCGTGAATCGTCGATATCCTGCCGCCAGGCCTTCCAGGTGTCGGTCGCCTCGGCGGGCGCCATGGCACGCGACAGAAATTCGGCTCGATCCCGGAGCGCCGGATCGGAGGCTTCGAGAGCCTGAACATCGGCGCGTTCAAGTTTCATATGCCGCAGCAGATGGGCAAGGCCATATTGCGGATGCCCGCGCACGGCAGGGCTTGGACGTATCACGGAGATCTCGCGATCGTTGAGCTTCGCCCAGTCCTCGTCCGGCATGTCGAGGTCGAGCCCGGGCAGCACCACGACACCCTGGTCGAGTTCTGCAATTGCGGCAATGAGCTCGGCCGCTGCCGGGATCGAGCCGGTCGAACCTGCAACGATGACGGGACCGGAAGCACCCTGTCTGCGGAATCGCTCGGCCTCGGCCCTCAGCACCGCATCGCGGTGGCGGGCCGGAGACGACCGCACCAGCTCCTGCAGCCGTGCAGGCCAGAACAGGGTCGCAATTTTCAGAAACTCCAGTGTCAGCTGCCACCAGGAGCCGAAGTCGGCCGATTGAAGGCTCTCCAATTCCGTCCAGTCGCAACCTTCCGTCTCGGCTGCTTCGATCAGCTCCACCAGCGCCCGTGCCAGCCAGACGGCATCTGCCGGGCTCGCCGGTGCCACGAGCGGCGTGTCCGAATGGATTGACCGGACGATCTCCGGCAGCTGGTTGCGCCAGGCAAGGATCAGCCGGGCAAGTTCCAGAAGCATGACGGTGCCGCTCACCGGCGGGGCAAGATCCATCAGCTGCGGCGCATCGAGATCGAAGAAGCCACTGTCGTCATCCGTCTCGCCGAGCGTGCGAATGTCGGGAAGGATCGCCGCGCGACCACCGAGCAGATCGACGAATTCCGAGCGCAGCACGCGTGCCGCGCGTCGGGTCGGAACGAGCAGAGTGACGCCTGCCAGAGAAAGCGGATCGGTCGGGTCGTAGCGAAAACAGTCGGTGAGACGGCCGTCGAGCAGCGCTTCCGTCAGCGTCCTGAGAAAGGGCCGGCCTGGAGGGATCGTCAGCAGACGCGGCGCCTTGCTCACCATCTCAACTGCTCCCGCCGTAGCGGGCCACCACGGCTTCGGCAGGCGCGATCGCGTCAGGGGTGCCGACGGTCAGCCACTGTCCATTAAGGTCCGTGCCGAAGAGCCGACCAGCGGCAATCGCACGATCGAAATAGATGTTGAGGTTGAAGGGGCCATCCGGCGCATCGTCGAAGAGATGCGGCATCAGCGCTAAGGCCCCGGCATAGACGACCGGGTTCGGTGCGCCCGAGACATAGCGGGTGAGCTTGCCGTCATCCGCCATCGAGAAATCGTTCTTGCCGTTGTGGCCCGTGGTCCGTTCCTGCTCGACACAGAGCATCGCAATGTCCATCCGGGAGGGATCGAACTGTTGCGCCAGCCGGACAAGATTGCGCGGCTCATCATCCCGTTCTCCGACCCAGAACAGGTCCGCATTCATGACGAGTGCCGGCTGGTCTTGGTCCAGCAGCTTGAGGCCCTTGGCCAGACCACCGCCCGAATCCATCAACCGCTCCCGTTCGTCGGAGATCCGGATCTCGGCCCGTGTCTCCCCGGCGAGATGGGCCTCCATCTGATCGGCATGGTGATGCACGTTGACGACCACCGTCTTGACACCGGTTTCAACAAGCGCGTCGAGCACATAGTCGATCATCGGCTTTCCGCCGATCTGAACCAGCGGCTTCGGGGTCGTCTCTGTAATGGGGCGCATCCGCGTACCGAGTCCGGCCGCGAGCACCATGGCTTGCTTGATGATCATTTGCTCAGGCCGGTGATTCGGGAAGCTCGATTCCAGCCTCTATGCACCAGTTCCGCAAGGGGGCCAGAACAGGATGCTCAAAAGCCACGTTGAGATGCCAAAGGGTCCGCGGCAGATGGCGCATATAGCCCGGCTTGCCGTCCCGGTCCTTGAGGCGCACCCAGAGCCCGTTCAGCTTGCAGGCGCGCTGCGCCGACATGATCGCCCAGCTCCTCAGGAATGCGGCTTCGTTGAAATCCGCTTTCCTGGCGCGTGCCGAAAGATAGTCTGCCATCAGCTGGTCCATCAGCGGCCGCTCAATCGTCACCCGCGCATCCTGGACCAGCGAGACGAGATCATAGGCCGAGGGGCCAATCATCGCATCCTGGAAATCGATAAGGCCGACCCTGTCATGCCCTTCGCGATCATCGCGCCAGATGATGTTGGGCGAGTGGAAGTCACGCATGACGATGGACGTATCGGAGCCCGCCAGTTCGTCGATCAGTTGGTCCCAGATGGCGAGATAGCTGGCACGTTCTTCCGCTGTCGCCTGTTGCCCCTTACGTTTCCAGGGCAGGTGCCAGTCAAGAAGCAGCTCCACCTCGAACTTCATCGCCGCGCGATCGAAATCGGGAATGACGTGTTTATGCCCGCCCGCAATGACGATCTCCCGATCGAAGGGCGTGTCATGAATGGCGGCCAGACAAGCCGCACTGGCACGGTAGCGGTCAGCGATCGGCTTTCCCTGTTCGTCGAGAACACCGCCTTCGCCGAGATCTTCGAGAAGCAACAGACCTGCGTCGAGATCCTGTTCCAGGACTTCGGGAGCGGCAAAGCCGCGCTCGCGCAGCGCCTGTCCGATGGCCACGAAGGGACGCACATCCTCGGCCAGATGCACGAGCTGCGAATAGGGCTTGCCGTCCCGGATCGGCGGACCGTTCGGCCGCTTGGGCGCATCCATCAGGACGAGGCGGGCACTGCCGTCGGCAGGATAGACGTGCTCATAGGCCCGGTTGGAAGCGTCGCCCGTCAAATGCCGTCGATGGGCATCTCCGTATCCGCATCTCTTCAGGAAGCGGCGGATTTCATCCACGCGCCGAAGCCGAGCCAGTTTTGCCTCTGGCGCGCGGATTACCAGGTTTCGCCCGCCATTGGACGCGAATTGAAACTCGATCTCGATCCGGGTTCTAGGAAGCGCGCGGCCTGCCTTGCCCGGCCACTCGACGAGGCATATGCCATCGGCCAAGGCTTCTTCCAGCCCCAGTTCATCCAGTTCGCTCGGATCGGAGAGCCGGTAAAGGTCGAAGTGGGCAACGGGAATACTGAGATCATAATTCTGAACCAGCGTGAATGTCGGGCTGGGCACTTCGAGATCGGGATCATCGGCCAGGGCGCGTATGAATGCCCGGCTCAAACTCGATTTGCCGGCCCCGAGATCGCCGTCCAGCGCGACACAATCGCCGACCTGAAGTGCCAGCAACAGATCCTCGCCGAACAGTGCCGTGGCGGCATCATCGGCGAGGTGAACGACAAGCGTGGACGGCTCGGAGTTCATTCTGCGGCGGCGATCATCTGCGGTATGCTGGCATTGGGGATGCGGCAATGAACCGTGGTACCCTGACCTGGCTCGCTCTCGATCTTGACGTCTCCCTTGTGGAGATTGACGAAGCTCTGGACGATCGACAGACCAAGGCCCGGTCCGCTGCGCTTGCCACCCTTGGCGCTCGTCGAAAATCGATCGAAGGCCGAGGACAGGAGATCGGCGCTCATGCCGCAGCCACTGTCAGTCACCGAGAACGAGAAGTCGGTGCCGTCGCGCCAGCATTTCATGGAAACCACGCTGCCTTCGGGTGCGAAATTGACGGCGTTCGTCAGGATCTTGATGAGGATCTGCTTCAACCGCTGCCGGTCTGCGATCAGGTGGCCGAGCTGGGCAGGGGCAGCAATCTCCAGCGTCACGCTGCTCTCCTGGAGCCGATCGGTCATCTGCATGGAGACATCGTCGAGCAGGTCGCTCAGATCGATCTCTGAATAGTCGAGCTGCATGATCCCGGCATCCACGGTCGCGAGATCTAGGATGTCGTTGACGATGGTCAGGAGGACGGACGACGACGTCGAAATATGATCGATGTATTCGGCCTGCCGCTCGTTGAGCGGACCGATCGTCGGTGTCTTCAGAAGATCGGTGAAGCCGATGATGTTGGTGAGCGGCGAGCGAAGTTCGTAGGAGACGTGCTGGACGAAATCGTTCTTCAGCTCGTCGGCCTTCCGCAGCGCTTCATTCTTCTCCTTCAAGGCCCGTTCCGCCCGGACGCTGTCCGTCATGTTGACGAAGGTCAGCATGGTCTGTGCGTTGGGCAGTGGCGTCACGGCATAGTCGAGGACGAGGCCGGAATAGAGTTCGAGCGTCCCCTGGCTGGAAGGACGTTCGTCCTCGAAGCTGGTGATCATCTTGCCGTAGGCTTTCCAGCCGTCCGGCTTGTCATAGGACGGTGCACAGGCGGCTTCGAGCAGCCGGATATGCGTGCCGACCGCCGCCTGGGTCTCGGTGATGCCCCAGATTGCCCGGAAGGCGGGGTTGGAGAGCTGAATCCGGCCATCGGGCCCGAAAACGGCAACACCCTCCGACAGATGGTCGATGGTTTCGCCCTGCACCTGGACCAGCGTATTGTAGCGGGTTTCCAGATTGAATTGTTCGGTCAGGTTTTCAAAGACCCAGGTCGCGCCGCCCTGCGGGTGAGCCGAGGCGATCACGCGCAGCGTCTGGCCGTTGGGCAGATGCCATAGGTCGGTCTGGGTTTCGAGCGCCCGATAGACAGAAAGGCAATTGTCCTTCCAGGCTTTCCAGCTCAGCTGCTCCGGCAGCTTGTGCGCGGCGCGCAAGCGGTCGAGCAGTTCGGCATGATCCGGTCGGCTCTCGAGGAACTTGGTCTCGAGACCCCAGAGCTGGAGGAAAGCCTGATTGTAGAACTGCAGGCGACGATCAGCGTCGAAGATCGCAACCGGGGTCGCGAGATGGTCGAGCGTATCGGCGTGGCTCTTGAGCGTCCGCGCAAGTTCCTCCCTGAGTGTCTCGGAGGAGGAGACGTCGATTGCCATGCCACAGGAGCCGCCAGGACCCCGCACATCGACGACGTCGAAGAAGGTGCGTGCGCCGCGGACGGCGGTCGAAACGGTATCGTGGAACGGTGATTCCGGCGTTGCGGAAGCCTTGATCTTCTCACGCGTCAGAGTGCCCAGGATCTCGCGTCCTTCCTGCACCGCCTGTTGCGGTGACGTGGATTCGACGGCATCGCTATAGGCCTGGTTCACCCAGACGAGACGCCCGTCGCCATCCCGCTGCCAGACCGGCTGTTCGATCGAATCGAGCAGCGATTCGAAGGTCGCGATCGAGCTTCGCAACCGGTTGCGTTCGATCTTGAGTTCAGCGAGTTCTGCACGCAGATTGTCCAGCGCCACGAAATGCGCATAGGCGCGGCCACCGTAGAGGTTGCCCTGAACCTCCAGAACGTCTCCGCGCTGCGTCTCGACCACGAGATCGAAAGTCTTGGCGTTCAGCCGGAGTGCCTCGATTGCGCGCTCCACCTCGCTTGCGGAATGAGGCTTCAGCCAGCGTCCGAACGCCAGAAAGTCCGGATCCTGCTGGGGAGCACCCGTCTCCGCCGGGAGCTGTCCGAGAAGCTCGGCGCGGCCGTTGTGACCGTCCCAGATCACCGTGCGGCGATTCTTGTCGGCAATCAGCGTCTGATAGCGTGAGATCTTCTGCTGGCTGTCCGAATAGGCGGAGCGCAGTTCGCGCACTTCGCCATCGAGTTTGTTGCGTTGACGCAAGAGAACAGCCGCGAAGATCAGGGCGGCCGAAACCGAACCGAGAAGCACCGCATATCCGGCGACGTCGATGCTGTTGAAGCCGCGCATGGCGGTCGTCGCCTGCGCATACGCAAGGCCCGGAGCAAACAGGCTCGCGAGCGCACTTCCGCAAGCCAGAACACGCCTTCTCATCGCCAAGGCGGGACGATGGGACAACTCGTGGAGCATCCCGTTTTTTCGCTCAGAAACTGGCCGCCAGAGGCTTGGAAAACCGGCCGTCATAGCCGTATCCCGCTGACGCGGGGCGCGTTGATCTACCGACATTCTCGGTCTGTCTCCGTCTCATTATGTGCCGCATCGTCGACAAGACATCCGTATCCGCGGACCGCTCGTGCAGTTCACGAATCAAGTTCTAAAACAATACCTTTGATGGGAAGGGTCGGGAAGGCCGGGCCCCAAAAAAGAAAGCGGCGCCTTTGTCAAGGCGCCGCCCACTAGATGTAGATATTATCCAGCTATATTTTAATAGCGGTAGTGCTCTGCCTTGAACGGACCCTGCGCCGTGACTCCGATATAGGCGGCCTGTTCGTCCGAGAGCGTCGTCAGCTTCACGCCGAGCTTTTCGAGGTGCAGGCGAGCGACCTTTTCGTCGAGGTGCTTCGGCAGGACGTAGACGCCCGGCTTGTACTCGTCGGTCTTGGCGAAGAGTTCGATCTGGCCGAGAACCTGGTTGGTGAACGACGCAGACATCACGAAGGACGGGTGACCCGTTGCATTTCCGAGGTTCAAGAGACGACCCTCAGACAGCAGGATCATGCGGTTGCCCTTCGGGAACTCGATCATGTCGACCTGCGGCTTGATGTTCGTCCAACGCAGGTTCTTCAGAGAAGCGACCTGAATTTCGTTGTCGAAGTGGCCGATATTGCCGACGATCGCCATGTCCTTCATCTCGCGCATATGCTCGATGCGGATGACGTCCTTGTTGCCGGTCGTGGTGATGAAGATGTCGGCCGAGGAGACCACGTCTTCCAGCGTGACCACTTCAAAGCCGTCCATGGCGGCCTGCAGGGCGCAGATCGGATCGACTTCCGTCACCTTGACGCGGGCGCCGGCGCCGCGCAGCGAGGCGGCCGAACCCTTGCCGACGTCGCCGTAACCGCAGACGACAGCGACCTTGCCGGCCATCATCACGTCGGTACCGCGGCGAATGCCGTCGACGAGCGATTCCTTGCAGCCATACTTGTTGTCGAACTTCGACTTGGTGACCGAGTCGTTGACGTTGATGGCCGGGAAGGGGAGGAGGCCCTTCTTGGCGAGTTCATAAAGGCGATGCACGCCGGTGGTGGTTTCTTCGGTGACACCCTTGATCGCATCGCGCTGCTTGGTGAACCAGCCAGGCGAAGCGGCGAGACGCTTCTTGATCTGCGCAACCAGGATTTCTTCTTCTTCCGACTGCGGATTGGAGAGAACGTCCTCGCCGGCTTCGGCGCGGGCGCCGAGCAGGATGTACATGGTGGCATCGCCGCCATCATCGAGGATCATGTTGGAGAAGCCGCCGTCGGTCCACTGGAAGATCTTGTCGGTGTATTCCCAGTAATCGGTGAGCGACTCGCCCTTGATCGCAAAGACCGGGATGCCGGCAGCGGCGATCGCTGCAGCGGCGTGGTCCTGGGTCGAGAAGATATTGCAGGATGCCCAGCGGACATCGGCACCGAGCGCGACGAGCGTTTCGATCAGAACAGCGGTCTGGATCGTCATATGCAGCGAACCGGTGATCCGTGCACCCTTCAGCGGCTGGCTCGCGCCGAATTCTTCGCGGCAGGCCATCAGGCCCGGCATTTCGGTTTCAGCGATGCTGATTTCCTTGCGGCCGAAATCGGCAAGACCGATATCAGCGATCACATAGTCATGTTTGCTCATGGGATTCTCCGGCTGGATCCGACCCGATCCGCATCTCATGGCGGATGGATTAACTGGCTCTCCCGCAGATCTGGCTGCAGGGCTGGTCGTCTTCTAGCAGGGAACCGCATCAAACGCAATCTGACATAAAGAAGTCTTTATGTCTTTATGTCGCGATGCTTTACATCTCTTCACCAAAGCGGTCCGCGACCAGGGCGGCAAGTGCGTTCATGACGTCCTCGGCCTGACTGCCCGAAGCCGATACACAGATCGAGCACCCCGGGCTTGCCGCCAGCATCATCAAACCCATGATTGAGGTGCCGCCGACAGTCGTTCCATCCTTGGAGACACTGACGCTCGCATCGAAGCCGCTGACGGTCTGTACGAATTTGGCGGAGGCGCGCGCATGGAGGCCACGCTTGTTGATGATCAAAAGATCGCGGGAGATCGGGTCGGCCATCGCAGTCATTTGCCACTCAATACGCGGCTTGCAACATTGATGTACTTGCGCCCAGCCTCGGAGGCCTCGACGAGGGCGCGATCCATGTCGTTGTCGCCGCGAACGCCGGCAAGCTTGATCAGCATCGGCAGATTGACCCCGGCGATCACTTCGATCCGGCCGGTGTTCATCACGGAGATCGCGAGGTTCGAGGGCGTACCACCGAACATGTCGGTGAGGATGATTACGCCATGGCCATCATCGGCACGTGACACGGCATCAAGAATGTCCTGACGACGCTGATCCATGTCATCTTCGGGGCCGATCGAGACGGTCTCGATGCATTTTTGTGGGCCTACGACGTGCTCCACCGCGTGGTGAAACTCTTCAGCCAGCTTGCCATGCGTGACAAGCACAAGTCCGATCATTCTCTACTGCCCCTTAGCGCAACTCTCGCCAAATAGCTCAAGATTGGCGTTTCGTCCATCAGTAGGACGCCATCTTGTCGATCAAAGCGGGAAGTGCAAGCCAAATCAGCGTGTAAATTGCCGGTTCGCTGCAAGGCTTCGAATACGCGCCAAGATCAGGCTGAGTGGAAAACGGCTCCACATCGGCACCCTGACGACCGGAAGGCTAAGTCCCGCGATAAGCTCGGCTTGCTCGTCGTCCGGCGGCAACCGATGTCTTTCATCCGCGCCGACCGGCAGCACGATATAGCTCAGTTCGGCGCGGTCCACATGATCGACGGAGACGATACCGCTGTATCGGAGTTCGATCAGACCGCGGATCGGTTCGGGGCAGGAGGCAAAGACCTGGCCGTTCTCCAGCGATATGATGACACGGTCATCCGAGATTAGCGCAGCCGGGATATTGGCGAGCCTGGCTTCTGCGAGGCAATCGAAAGCAAGGCTCGACTTGCCGCTGCCCGATGGCCCGACAAATGCCAAGCCGAGACCATCGACGCTGATCGCCGTCGCATGGATGTTGTGGGTCTCGCCCGTCATGCCGCAGTCTCTACGGGCAGGGACAGGACGAAGCGGGCGCCGGTGATGCGGCCCGATGCCGGGTCCACGACGTTTTCGGCCCGCAGGGTGCCGCCATGGGCCTCGGCGATCTGTCGGCTGATCGATAACCCGAGACCGGAATTCTGGCCGAAGCTCTCGCCCTCTGGTCGGTCGGTGTAGAAACGTTCGAAGATGCGGTCGATGTCCTCGGCCTGAATGCCGGGCCCGTTGTCCTCCACCTGGATCTGGCACCGCGTGCGATTGCGCGACAGCTTGACGAGGATCCGGCCGCTGTCTTCTGGCACGAAGGACCGTGCATTCTCGATCAGGTTGGTGACGATTTGTCCGAGACGCAGGTCGTGCCCGTGGACCACGAAATGCTGGTTCGATCCGGGTTTCTGATCGATCACGTAGTCGATCTGAACGGCCTTCTTGCCGCTGCGGATTTCCCTGGAGATGTCGACGAGGCTGGAAACGAGCACCCCGAGATCGACAGGCTTTGCGTCCGAGCGCGCCAGTTCCGCGTCGAGGCGTGAGGCGTCGGAGATGTCGCTGATCAGACGGTCGAGACGGCGGACGTCGTGCTGGATGATATCCATAAGCCGCTGCCGGGACTGGTCTGTCTTGGCGAGCGGCAGGGTTTCGACGGCCGAACGCAGCGAGGTCAGCGGGTTCTTGAGCTCGTGGCTGACGTCGGCAGCGAAACTCTCGATCGCATCAATGCGATCGTAGAGCGCTGTCGTCATTTCGCGCAGCGCGATGGAAAGGTTGCCGATCTCATCCTGTCGGATGGAGAAGTCGGGGATTTCCTCACGCTCCTTTGCGCCACGGCGAACACGGATGGCGGCTGCCGAGAGGCGGCGCAGCGGATTGGCGATGGTCGAGGACAAGAGCAGCGACACAACGATATTGACGAGGGTCGCAACCCCGAAGACCCGCAGGATCGCGAGGCGTTCAGCATGGACGATCTTGTCGATGTCCCCGGCCTGGGTTGATAGCAGGAGCACACCGAGGACAGCACGCGAGCGCTGTACCGGCACTGCGACAGAGACGATCAATTCTCCCTGGTCGGTCACGCGGACGACCGCACCGCGAACCCCGGTCAGCGCGTTCATGACCTCCGGATAGATCGAGCCGTCACCGCCAGGCGCTTCCCGATAGACCGGCAGATTGCCGGGCTGCAGGATCGTGTTGAAGAGGCGGGTGATCCAGTCGGTAAAGCTGGTGGAATCATTGTCGACCGGCGGCAGGTCGAAGCGCAGAACCTGGCCGCGCGAATAGAGATGCCGCGAATCAAGCAGCAGGTTGGCATCGGCGTCGAAGAGGCGGGCGCGGATGCGCGTCGGGGAGATCAAGCGCCGAAGAACCGGTGCCACGCGTTCCGGATTGATCGGAAACTCGAGATCTTCGTCGTTCGGAACCGGCGTGATGCTCTGTCCGGCCTGCAGTTCGAGCAGTTTCTCCGGATCGATCGTGATCGAGTTCGTATCGACAGAGGCAGACGCCGATACGGCCGCCGCGATGATCTCGCCCTGCGTCAGAAGGCTCTCGACGCGCGCATCGATCAGTCCCTCGCGGAACTGATTGAGATACATGATGCCGCCGACGAGCACGATGAGTGCGGCGAGATTGAAGAAGACGATCCGGCGCGTCAGGCTGGAAAACAGCGCGTGGCCGAAGATCCGGCGGATGAGCGTGAAGGGATGGCTGAACAGCCGACGCTGCTCGGAGCCGGAATCCGTCTCCTCCAGATGTCCCTCGTCAACCTGCTGGGTCAAACCTTTGCCTTTCGCCCGTCCTGTCAGCCATCAAGGCTGCTACGGCGGGATCTTACGCTGCTTCGCGGAAGCGGTAGCCGACACCGTACAGCGTTTCAATCATGTCGAAGTCGGTATCGACCATCTTGAACTTCTTGCGCAGCCGCTTGATGTGGCTGTCGATCGTGCGGTCGTCAACATAGACCTGCTCGTCATAGGCCGCGTCCATCAAGGCGTCACGACTCTTGACCACGCCGGGGCGCTGCGCCAGCGACTGCAGGATGAGGAATTCGGTCACGGTCAGCGTCACCGGATCACCCTTCCAGGTGCAGGTATGGCGTTCCTGGTCCATCACCAGCTGTCCGCGCTCCAGCGTGCGGGCCTGTTGCTCGGGGCTTCCCTTTGCAGGGCCGTTACCCGCAGCAAAGCTCTCGCGGCTTGCAGACCGTCGCAGGATCGCTTTCACGCGCTCCACCAGCAGGCGCTGCGAGAAGGGCTTGGTGATGAAATCATCAGCGCCCATCTTCAAGCCGAAGAGCTCGTCGATTTCCTCGTCCTTCGAGGTCAGGAAGATCACCGGGATATCGGACTTCTGGCGCAGGCGACGCAGCAGCTCCATGCCATCCATGCGCGGCATCTTGATGTCGAAGATGGCGAGCTGTGGCGGTCGGGCCAGAAGACCGTCAAGAGCCGAGGCGCCATCGGTGTAGGTTTCGACCTTATAACCTTCCGCTTCGAGTGCGATGGAAACCGAAGTCAGAATATTGCGGTCGTCATCCACGAGGGCGATCGTCTGCATAGGGTACGTCTCCGTCATCGTTGCGCTGCTCCTGGTCTGTCCAGCCCAGCTCTGGTTCCATGGCAGTGCGATATGGGGATAAAGGTGGAACAAATTGTGGCAGAGGGGAAGGGGCAGGGACAGCGGATTTCGTTTCGTCCGCCGTTTTCCGTCCATCGCGGCCCCCGATGATGGCGGAATGGAAGCGGAACTAAACGATTTAAAAAGAGTGTTTTCCGTTTTAAATCGATTAAATAATTGATATCATTATATTTTTTGCCCTGCTGCCTTGCATTTCACTGCTCTGCCGTTTAGGTTTCGCTCATTCAAAGTTCTGGCCCATGTGAGAGGAAAGCGGACCATGGAGGAATTCGGCGTGAGGAACCCGGCTGCGGGGATCTCGGAAATCGGCTTGGGGAAGGCTGCCAGCGTTCGCTACAACTTCCTGGAAGCGGCTCTTTATGAAGAGGCGATCCGTCGCGGCGAGGCGGAGCTGACAGCAGATGGTGCACTTCGTGCGCTGACCGGTCAGCACACCGGCCGTTCTGCCAAGGACAAGTTCGTCGTCCGCGACGGCAATACCGACGGCCAGATCTGGTGGGACAACAACAAGCCGATGTCGCCGGAACATTTCGCCGTGTTGCATCAGGACATGCTGGCCCATGCCGAAGGCCGCGATCTTTTCGTTCAGGACCTGATCGGCGGCGCCGACGCGGATAACGCCTTGCCAACGCGGGTAGTGACCGAATTCGCCTGGCACTCGCTCTTCATCCGCAATCTGCTGATTCGTCCCGAGCGTGACGCCTTGGAAGGTTTCCTGGCGAAGCTGACCATCATCGATCTGCCGAGCTTCCGCGCCGATCCGGCCCGCCATGGCTGCCGCACCGAAACCGTCATTGCCTGCGACCTGACCAATGGCATCGTCCTCATCGGCGGCACGTCCTACGCCGGCGAGATGAAGAAGTCGGTCTTTACCGTCCTCAACTACCTGCTGCCGACGAAGGGCGTCATGCCGATGCATTGCTCGGCCAATGTCGGTCCCGATGGCGATGCGGCTGTGTTCTTCGGCCTGTCCGGTACCGGCAAGACGACGCTCTCGGCCGATCCAAAGCGCACACTGGTCGGTGACGATGAGCATGGCTGGGGCGAAAACGGCATCTTCAACTTCGAAGGTGGCTGCTACGCCAAGACCATCCGTCTCTCGGCCGAAGCCGAGCCGGAGATCTTCGCAACGACCAAGCGTTTCGGCACGGTGCTGGAAAACGTCATTCTCGACGAGAACCGCGTGCCTGACTTCAACGATGGCTCGTTGACGGAAAACACCCGTTGCGCCTATCCGCTGCATTTCATCCCGAATGCGTCGGAAACCGGAATCGCGCCGCATCCGAAGACGATCATCATGCTGACGGCGGATGCCTTCGGCGTGTTGCCGCCGATCGCGAAGCTCACGCCGGAACAGGCCATGTACCACTTCCTGTCCGGCTATACTGCAAAGGTAGCCGGCACTGAAAAGGGCGTGACCGAACCGGAAGCGACCTTCTCGACATGCTTTGGCGCACCCTTCATGCCGCGCCATCCGACCGAATATGGCAACCTGCTGCGTGATCTGATCGCCCGTCATCAGGTCGATTGCTGGCTGGTCAACACCGGCTGGACCGGAGGTGCCTACGGGATCGGTAATCGCATGCCGATCAAGGCGACGCGCGCGCTGCTGACCGCTGCACTGACCGGCGAATTGAAAAAGGTCGAGATGCGCACAGATGCGAACTTCGGTTTCGCGGTTCCGGTCGCCGTTGATGGCGTCGATACCAAGATCCTCGACCCGCGTTCGACTTGGGCCGATGGTGCGGCCTACGACGCGCAGGCCAAGAAGCTGGTCGGCATGTTCATCGACAACTTCGCCAAGTTCGAAGCTCATGTCGACGGCAAGGTTCGTGATGCGGCCCCGGGCATTCGCCTCGCGGCGGAATGAACGACTGAATTCCCGAAGATGAAGGAGGCCCGGTAGCTTTGCTGCCGGGCCTTTTCTGCTTCCGGCTTGCCTTTGCTGCGGTCACGGCCGATATGGAGGCCTGACCAAGAGACCGATGACATGGCAAGCGAACCACTCGAGATCAACAACCGCATCACGATAGCCGGCTGGGAATTGACGGAGCAGTTCGTGCTGGCCGGGGGCCCTGGTGGCCAGAACGTCAACAAGGTTTCGACTGCGGTCCAGCTCTTCTTCAACCTGCTCGGATCGCCCTCGCTGAACGACCGCGTGAAGCAGAATGCGGCGAAGCTCGCCGGCAAACGCCTGTCCAAGGAAGGCGTGTTGATGATCGAGGCCAGCCGCTTCCGCAGCCAGGATCGCAATCGCGAAGATGCACGGGAACGGTTGAAGGAATTGCTCCTCGAGGCCGCCAAGCCACCGCCGCCGCCGCGCAAGAAGACGAAACCGACCAAGGGTTCGATCGAACGGCGCCTCAAGGCGAAATCCGGCCGCTCGGATGTGAAGAAGATGCGCGGCAAACCGACGGGAGACTGAGCATGGCCGCAGCGAAAGCCGAGATCAGTCTTTCATCCGGTCTTCGTTACCTGCCTGGCCGGCTGGCGCGCGAAGAGCAGGCAAACCTCGTCGAGATCATTCGCGGCATCGTTGCTGAAGCGCCGCTTTATGTGCCGGTCATGCCGGGTTCCGGCAGGCCCATGTCTGTCCGGATGACAAATTGCGGACCGCTTGGCTGGGTGACGGACAAGGAGCGCGGCTATCGTTATCAGGCAACCCACCCGATGACTGGCGAGCCCTGGCCGGCAATCCCGGACGTTCTTCTTGATCTCTGGCGCGAGCTTTCAGGCTATCCGAAAGACCCGGAGGCCTGTCTCGTCAATTTCTATGCCGACGACGCCAAGATGGGCCTGCATCAAGATCGCGACGAATCGGAATTTGCCGCACCGGTGCTCTCGATCTCACTCGGCAATACCTGCCTGTTTCGCATCGGGGGATTGGCACGGACCGATCGCACCCAATCGCTGAAGCTGGAAAGCGGCGATGTTTTCTTGCTGGGAGGGGAGGGGCGCCTCTGCTTCCACGGGGTAGACCGCATCTATCCCGGGACCTCGACCCTTCTGAAATCGGGTGGGCGCATCAATCTGACCCTGCGCCGGGTCAATCCATAGCCGGCGATCGATCGCCTACAGTTTTCTCAGCGCCACGGTTTCGACGAGGTGATTGTCACCCTTGCGCAGGATGAGATCGGCGCGTGGCCGGGTCGGCAGGATGTTTTCCCTGAGGTTCTTCAGGTTGATATTCGTCCAGAGGCCCTCGGCGATCTCCTTGGCCTCATCCTCACTGATGGTCGCATAGCGATGGAAGTAGGAGTTAGGATCGCGGAACGCGGTCTGCCGCAGTTTCATGAAGCGGTCGACATACCAGCGGTGGGTCGCGTTCTCATCGGCGTCGATATAGATCGAAAAATCGAAGAAGTCCGAGACCATTGGCACGATCTTGCCATCGGCCGGAAGGTTGCGCGACTGAAGGACGTTGATGCCCTCGAAGATCAGGATATCCGGACGGTCGATCACCCGGTGCTCGTTCGGCAGCACGTCATAGGTCAAGTGCGAATAGCTGGGCGCCTTGACATTCGGCAGTCCCGCCTTGATCGCCGACAGGAAGCGCAGGAGCGCACCGATGTCGTAGCTTTCCGGGAAGCCTTTGCGGTTCAGGATGCCGTTCTTCACCAGATGCGCGTTCGGATACAGGAAGCCGTCGGTCGTCACGAGGTCGACCTTCGGGCTGGATGGCCAACGCGCCAGAAGTTCTTTCAGAACACGCGCGGTCGTCGATTTGCCCACGGCAACGGATCCGGCAATGCCGATCACAAACGGCGTCTTGAAGACGTCGGAAAGGCTGAGGAAGCGGTTGCGCTGCTCGAACAACAGCTGCGAGGATTCTACATGTGAAGACAACAGGCGCGAGAGCGACAGATAGATCCGCCGGACTTCATTGAGATCGATCGGATCATCGATCGAGCGGAGCCGGTGAACCTCGTCAGCTGTCAGGGTCAGCGGCGTATCGGCGCGGAAATGCGCCCATTCTTCGGAATCGAAGAAGTGATAGGGGGAATAGCCGTTCGCCTGGAAATGGTCGAGGACGTCTGGCGTTTCGGGGTCCCGCATAGCTATCGTCATGGATCCTGCCGACTGGCCTTCTCGCTCAGGCCTGTCTGAGCAGTGCGGCGCTCAAGTTCCTGCATTACTGCTTGTAAAGGGATGTCCGCAATTTTCAATACGACCATCAGGTGATAAAGGAGGTCCGCGCTCTCGTAGACGAGGTTCTCGCGGTCTTGTTTGACTGCGGCCATCACAGCCTCGATCGCCTCTTCGCCGAGTTTTTTTGCAGCCTTGTCCTGGCCGCCTGCCACGAGTTTTGCCGTCCAGGATTGGCTTGGATCCGCCTGGGCCCGGCTGGCTACAATGGCTTCGAGATCGGCAAGGGTGAAACTGCTCATCACGGGTCCTTCCGCGTCAGTCGAGACGCATGGCGATGCCGGCTGCGGCCATATGGGCCTTCGCCTCTGCAATCGAATAGGTGCCGAAGTGGAAGATCGAGGCGGCAAGCACCGCAGTCGCATGTCCGTCTCGAATACCCGCGACCAGATCGTCCAGATTGCCAACGCCGCCCGAGGCGATGACGGGGACGCGGACGCTGTCGGCGATCGTGCGGGTGAGGCCGATATCGTAACCGCTCTTCGTGCCGTCCCGGTCCATCGACGTCACCAGCAGTTCACCGGCGCCGCGCTCGACCATCTTCACCGCGAATTCGACCGCATCGATGCCGGTCGGCTGGCGTCCGCCATGGGTGAAGATCTCCCAGCGATCTGTCTCGCCGGCTAAGGAAACCTTCTTCGCGTCGATCGAGACGACGATGCACTGGTTGCCGAACTTGTCGGCGGCTTCTGCCACAAAATCGGGGTTCTTCACCGCTGCCGAATTGATCGACACCTTGTCGGCGCCGCAAAGCAGGAGCTTGCGGATGTCGGCGACGGCGCGAACGCCACCGCCAACCGTCAGCGGCATGAAGCAATGATCGGCCGTCTGGGCAACCACGTCGAAGATCGTATCGCGGTTGTCGGAGGACGCGGTGATGTCGAGGAAGCAGAGCTCGTCGGCGCCAGCGGCGTCGTAAGCCTTGGCAGCCTCGACCGGGTCACCGGCATCGATGAGATCGACGAAATTGACGCCCTTGACGACGCGGCCGTCCTTGACGTCGAGGCAGGGGATCACGCGGGCCTTGAGTGTCATGGTCTTGTCCTCAGCCTCTCGCAGCCTTGATCAGCGCGAGCGCCTCTGCTGGGTCGATGCGCCCATCATAAAGCGCGCGCCCGGAAATCGCACCTTCGAGCTTCTTCGCATCAGGTTCCAGCATGCGCTTGATATCTTCGATCGAGGCGAGACCGCCCG
Organism: Rhizobium sp. AAP116; assembly: GCF_001295785.1. NCBI lineage: Bacteria > Pseudomonadati > Pseudomonadota > Alphaproteobacteria > Hyphomicrobiales > Rhizobiaceae > Rhizobium > Rhizobium sp. AAP116. The sequence continues at coordinate 18,057 of NZ_LJIB01000020.1, read as the reverse complement.
ACGCAATCACCGGGATCGAAACGGCAGCGGCAAGCTCCAGCGTCGAGGCCCAGTTGATCCCCGTCAGGATCCCGTCGCGGTCGATGTCGGTATAGATGATCGCAGCGACTCCAGCGCCTTCGAAACGCTGGGCGAGTTCGATTACGCCGAGTTCGGAGGCTTCCGCCCAGCCCTCGACGGCAACCTTGCCGCCCTTGGCGTCGATACCGACGGCGACCTTGCCGGGGAAGCGCTTGCAGGCTTCGATGACCAGCGCCGGATCACGCACGGCAACCGTACCCAGGATCACCCTCGACAGCCCACGCGACAGCCAGCTCTCGATGTGGTCGAGCGTACGGATGCCGCCGCCGAGCTGTACCGGGTTCTTCGTGGCCTTCAGGATTGCATCGACGGCAGCGCCATTGACGCTTTCACCGGCAAAGGCGCCGTTCAAGTCGACGACATGCAGCCATTCGAAGCCCTGGTCTTCGAAGGCGCGCGCCTGAGCGGCCGGATCGGGATTGTAGACAGTCGCCTGGTCCATATCACCAAGCTTGAGGCGTACGCACTGGCCGTCCTTGAGGTCGATGGCGGGAAAGAGGATCATGGGAGTATCCGTGCCCTTCAGGGCGTCCAGGTCAGAAAATTGGCGATCAGCTTCAGGCCGAGTGCCTGGCTCTTCTCGGGATGGAATTGCGCACCCACCATGTTGTCACGCCCGACAAAGGCGGTCATCGCGCCACCATAGTCGGTTGTTGCAATCACGTCCTCGGGCTTGCGCGCAGCGAGGTGATAGGAATGGACGAAATAAGCGTGCAGCCCGTCCGACCCCGTCGGAATGCCGTCGAACAGCGGATGTGGCCGGTTGAGTGTGAGCGTGTTCCAGCCGATCTGCGGAATCTTGAGGGATGGATCGGACGGCGTCATTTCGACGACATCGCCTTCAATCCAGCCGAAGCCGTCGGTCACGGTCTTCTCGAGACCACGCGACGACATGAGCTGCATTCCGACGCAGATGCCGAAGAATGGACGCCCCTTGGTCTCGACCACTTCCGTGATCGCGTCATGCATGCCGGGAACGGCATCGAGCCCCTTGCGGCAGTCGGCATAGGCCCCGACACCGGGAAGCACGATTCGGTCGGCGGTGGCGACCCGGTCTGCCTTGTCGGTGAGTTCGATTTCGGCGTTAAGGCCGGCCTCGCGGGCGGCCCGTTCAAAGGCCTTGGTGGCCGAGCGCAGATTGCCCGAGCCGTAGTCGATGATAGCTACACGCATGTCTTCCAGTCCTTTCTGCTCGACGGTTCGGCTTCAACGTCCGAACCGGAGCAAGGTGGCAGTCTCACTCGGGAAACTGCCCCTTAAACCAGGGTGCCCTTGGTGGAGGGGATACGGTTTGCCTGCCGCGGATCGACTTCCGTTGCCGTCCGAAGCGCGCGCGCGACTGCCTTGAAGCAGGTCTCGGCGATATGATGGTTGTTCGCGCCGTAATGGTTCAGCACATGCAGCGTGATCCCGGCGTTCTGGGCGAGAGCCTGGAAGAATTCGCGCACCAGTTCGGTGTCGAAAGTGCCGATCTTCGGCGCACTGAAATTGACGTTCCAGACCAGAAACGGGCGGCCAGAGACGTCGATAGCCGCCTTGGTCATCGTCTCGTCCATGGCAAGGTCGATCGAGGCATAGCGCGTGATGCCCTTGCGGTCGCCGAGCGCCTTGGAAATGGCCTGACCGAGCGCAATGCCCGTATCCTCGACGGTATGGTGATCGTCGATATGCAGGTCGCCCTTCACATCGATATCCATGTCGATCAGCGAATGGCGGCAGAGCTGGTCGAGCATGTGATCGAAGAAGCCCACGCCGGTCGAAATCTTGCCCGTGCCGGTGCCGTCAATATGGACGGAAACCGAGACCGAGGTTTCGTTGGTTTTGCGGGAAACTTCGCCTTTACGCTCTGCCATTTGGCTGCTCCATGAGGATCTCGGCCCTCCCATAACAGCAGGGCGGTGAAATATCCAGAAGTTACATTGCGCTGCCGCAAGGCGGCGCTGGAGCTTTTGCCGCAGATTGCAATCGTTGAAAGCCCACTTACATAGGAACCGACAAACCGGGCCTCAAAGCCCGTTCCACAAGGCCCGCAGAGGCGGGTGACAGGTGATTGATGACAACGATTGTTACCGTACGCAAGGACGGCAAGGTGGTGATGGCCGGTGACGGACAGGTCAGCCTTGGCCAGACCGTGATGAAGGGCAATGCCCGCAAGGTCCGCCGCATCGGCAAGGGTGGCGATGTGATCGCAGGTTTTGCCGGCGCAACAGCCGATGCCTTCACCCTCCTCGATCGTCTCGAAAAGAAGCTCGAGCAATATCCCGGCCAACTCATGCGCGCAGCCGTCGAGCTCGCCAAGGACTGGCGCACCGACAAGTATCTTCGCAATCTCGAAGCCATGATGCTGGTGGCCGACAAGTCGATCACGCTCGCGATCACCGGCAATGGTGATGTGTTGGAACCCGAACACGGCACCATCGCCATCGGCTCCGGCGGCAACTTCGCCTATGCGGCTGCCCGCGCCCTGATGGATACCGATCGCTCGGCCGAGGACATCGCCAGACGTGCGCTCACCATCGCCGGCGAGATCTGCGTCTACACCAACAACAACATGGTGGTCGAAACCCTCGACGCCGACTGACGGCTGCCGATCGAATTCCACACCAAGAGACGATGCGCGGGTCCGCGGCATCGTGAGGAGCAACCCGAAATGACCAATTTCTCCCCGCGCGAGATCGTTTCCGAGCTCGACCGCCATATCATCGGCCAGCATGACGCCAAGCGGGCGGTCGCGATCGCCTTGCGCAACCGCTGGCGCCGCCAGCAGCTTTCGGAAGATCTGCGCGACGAGGTCATGCCGAAGAATATCCTGATGATCGGACCGACCGGCGTCGGCAAGACGGAAATCTCCCGCCGCCTGGCCAAGCTCGCCGGCGCGCCCTTCATCAAGGTGGAGGCGACAAAGTTCACCGAAGTCGGTTATGTCGGCCGCGATGTCGAGCAGATCATCCGCGATCTGGTCGAGATCGGCATCGCACTCATCCGCGACAAGAAGCGTCTGGAAGTGCAGGCCAAGGCGCATCAGCTGGCCGAAGAGCGCGTGCTCGATGCCCTTGTCGGCGCCACGGCATCTCCCGCCACACGGGACAGCTTCCGCAAGAAGCTCCGCAACGGCGAGCTCGATGACAAGGAAATCGATATCGAAGTGGCCGACAGCGGCTCCGGCGCGCCCGGCTTCGAAGTTCCCGGCATGCCCGGTGCCAATATCGGCATCCTCAACCTGTCGGAAATGTTCGGCAAGGCCATGGGCAACCGTACCAAGAAGGTCCGGACCACCGTCAAGGCATCCTATGCCGACCTGATCCGCGACGAGTCCGACAAGCTGATCGACAACGAAGTCATCCAGCGCGAAGCGCTGCGTTCCGTCGAGAATGACGGCATCGTCTTCCTCGACGAAATCGACAAGATCGCCGCCCGCGAGGGTGCCATGGGTGCAGGCGTTTCGCGCGAAGGCGTGCAGCGCGACTTGCTTCCACTCGTCGAAGGGACGACGGTCGCGACCAAATACGGTCCGGTGAAGACCGACCACATCCTCTTCATCGCGTCTGGCGCATTTCATGTGTCCAAGCCCTCCGACCTTCTGCCGGAGCTTCAGGGCCGCCTGCCGATCCGCGTCGAGCTGAAGCCGCTGACCAAGGAAGATTTCCGCCGCATCCTGACAGAGACCGAAGCGAGCCTGATCCGCCAGTACAAGGCGCTGATGGCAACCGAGGAGCTCAATCTCGACTTCACCGAGGATGCGATCGATGCTCTCGCCGATGTCGCGGTTCAGCTCAACGAAACGGTTGAGAACATCGGTGCCCGTCGCCTGCAGACGGTGATGGAGCGGGTGCTCGACGAGATTTCCTTCCATGCACCGGACCGCGGTGGCTCGGAAGTGATGATCGACTCGGCTTATGTGCAGGAGCATGTCGGCGATCTCGCCGCCAACACGGACCTTAGCCGCTACATCCTGTGATCTTTGTGCATCTATGGGTCGCTTTCGCCCCCGGCGTGCCGGGAAAGTGAAAGCGGCCCATATCGACAATACAGGTGCCTCTTATGTAAGGAGGGCCGCAGTCGGACGCTGCCCGCGAATGCGCTGGCAATCCGTTCGAGGACAAATGTCCAGGGGCCGCGCATCGTGCTTACTATTGCCAGAAATCTCATCGTCGCCATTACGCTCGCCGGGCTTGTGCCCGCAGTGTCGCTTGCTGACGACAAGGTCCCCTCGGGAAATCGCAATGCCGAACAGCCGGCCATTCCCGGCGCCTCCGTGCGGCGTACCAAAGCGGGCAAGACCAGCTTCGATCTGAAATATGAAAAGGTCCGCGATCTCCTGAAGACGGACTCGAAGCTGGTGGGCAAGCTCAAGAAGACGGCCGCCGCCTATGGCATTGCGCCCATCCATATGGTGGGTGCCATCGTCGGCGAGCACACCTACAATGTCGACGCCTATGACAGCCTCCAGAGCTATTACGTGAAGGCCGCATCTTACGCCGGCAACAGCTTCCGATTCGGCTACAAGGACGAGAGCATTGCCGACTTCGTCGGCCGGCCGGAATTTGCCGAATGCAACGGCTATTCTGACTCCTACCGTCTCTGGACCTGCCGTGAAGATGTGTGGCAGGATCGCTTCCGCGGCAAATCCGTCGGCGGCAAGTCCTATCCGAACAATCGCTTCAGCGCCGTGTTCTTCCAGCCCTTCTATGCGGGTCAGACCTTTGGTCTGGGGCAGATCAATCCTTTGACGGCCCTCATGCTGTCGGATCTCGTGCATCAGAAGTCCGGCTATGCCCGGCTCGACGAGAACGACGCGGCGGGCGTCTACAAGGCGATCATGGATCCCGACATCTCGCTCGCCTTCATGGCAGCGGTCATCCGCAAGTCGATTGACGACTACAGACAGATTGCCGATGTCGATATCTCGGGGAACCCGGGTGTTACGGCGACGCTTTTCAACATTGGCGGCTCGCAGCAGCGGGCCCGTGCTCTGGCGGCAAAGCGGGCGAGCGGTGCGGCGAATTGGCCGGAAGAGAACTATTACGGCTGGCTGATCAATGATCGGCTGGACGAGTTGGAGTCCCTGCTCTAATTCCTCTAGGGGGGCTCCAACCCTTCGAGGGAGCATCACATGGACGCCAGTCTGCGCAAATCGACTTTCGAGCCGCCGGCGCCTGTGCCGCGGACGGTCCCGCCCAGCCGACTGGAAATCATCCGCACAGTGCTGAGGAACCCGCTCGAACTTTGGGGGCAGCCGTCCTACACCTGGCCCTGGATCGTCACTCGCTTTTTTGGCCAGACCACCATCATTGCCAATGACCCAGGTCTGATCCGCCACGTGCTCGTCGACAACGCCTCGAATTACGAGATGTCCGAGATCCGCCAGCTTGTCCTGCGCCCCATTCTGCGCGATGGCCTACTGACGGCCGAAGGTCCCGTGTGGAAACGCTCGCGCAAGGCCATGGCGCCGGTCTTCACTCCTCGCCATGCCCGCGGCTTCGCCCGCCAGATGCGCGAGCAGAGCGAACTTTTTCTTGAACGTTACGAAGCGGGGACCGAGGGCGTCGTCCGCGATATCGCCGTCGACATGACCGAACTGACTTATGCGATCCTTTCCGAAACTCTCTTCTCCGGCGGGATCGTCTCCGAACAGGGCGATTTCGCCAAGGATGTCGACGATCTCCTGCACAGCATGGGACGGATCGATCCGCTGGACTTGTTGAAAGCTCCGAGATGGATCCCGCGCCTGACCCGAATCCGGGGTCTCGGCGTCTTGCGCAAGTTCCGCGAACTCGTGCGACGGACGATGGATCACCGCCGGGCCATCATCAAGACGGATCGGGAGAACGCACCGGACGATTTCTTGACATTGCTTCTCGAGCTGGAAGGACCTGACGGTCTGACCTCGGAAGAGATCGAGGACAATATCCTGACCTTCATCGGGGCCGGGCACGAGACGACGGCGCGTGCCCTGGCCTGGACCTTGTATTGCGTGGCCCACTGTCCGGATGTCAGGGACGCAATGGAGCGGGAAATCGATGAGGTCATAGCGTCCGGCGCCGATCCGGTCGATTGGCTTGAGCAGATGCCGCATGTGCGAGCCTCTTTCGAAGAGGCGATGCGGCTCTATCCGCCGGCGCCCTCAATCAACCGCGATGCGATCGCCGACGATCGCTATACGGCGCCCAGTGGCGAGACCGTCGAGATTGCGAAGGGCGCCACTGTCCTTGTCATGCCCTGGACGCTGCATCGCCACGAGCTTTACTGGGACAAGCCACGGATCTTTGACCCCTCCCGCTTTCTGCCAGGGGAGCGCGAGAAGATCGGCCGCTTTCAGTATCTGCCATTTGGCGCCGGTCCACGCGTCTGCATCGGCGCCACCTTTGCGTTACAGGAAGCCGTGATCGCGCTCGCGGTGCTGATGCAGCGATATCGTTTCGCGACGACGCCGCAGACGAAACCCTGGCCGGTTCAGAAGCTTACCACCCAGCCGGCTGGCGGCCTGCCGATGCGGGTCACGCCGCGCAAGCCGTAATGCGGCGTGTTCCTGCCGCTCCCTCGCTGGAAATCGCACTAAGCCCTGTGCCATAAGGGATGTGTCGCCGTAGTGGCGGGGAAGATGGGGAAGACTGCGTGACATCCGATTACATGCTGGGCATCGATACCGGCGGCACCTACACGGACGCCGTGATCTACAGCGAGACGCATGGGATCGTCGCCAAGGCGAAGTCGCTCACCACCCGGCACGACCTGTCGATCGGCATTTCCGGCGCGCTTGAAAGCGTGCTTGCCGAATCAGCAATTGATCCCTCGGCGATCGGCCTCGTCTCGTTGTCGACGACGCTCGCGACCAATGCGCTGGTGGAAGGGCAGGGCGGCCGCGCCGGTCTGATCATGATCGGGTTCGGGCCAGACGATATGAAGCGCGATGGCCTGGCCGATGCGCTTGGCAATGATCCGGTCCTCTTCATTGCCGGCGGTCATGACGTTCATGGCACCGAGACACTTTTCGACCAGGCGGCGCTGGAAGCAGCACTGCCCGAGCTTTCGGCCAATGTCTCATCCTTCGCGATCGCCGGTTATTTTGCGGTTCGCAATCCGGCGCACGAGCAGCGGGCGCGCGAGATCATTCGCCGGCATTCCGGCCTGCCCGTCACCTGCAGCCACGAGCTTTCCTCCAAGCTCGGCGGGCCAAGACGGGCACTGACAACCCTTCTCAATGCCCGCCTGGTCTCGATGATCGACCGGTTGATCGGCTCTGCCGAGCGCTATCTCGGGGAGCGCGGCATCCATGCGCCACTGATGGTCGTGCGTGGTGACGGCGCGTTGATCTCGGCAGCCGAAGCTCGGTTGCGACCGATCGAGACCATTCTCTCCGGTCCCGCCGCGAGCCTCGTCGGCGCACGCCACCTGACCGGCCTTGATGATGCCGTCGTGTCCGATATCGGTGGCACGACGACCGACGTCGCCGTCATGGAGGCCGGTCAGCCGCGGCTTGATCAGGATGGCGCCGTCGTCGGCGGTTACCGAACCATGGTGGAAGCAGTCGCCATGCGCACCTTTGGCCTTGGAGGCGATTCGGAAGTCCGCTTTGACGACCGGGGCCTTGCGGCGAAGATCGACCTCGGCCCACGCCGCCTTGTCCCCTTGAGCCTTGCGGCAGCCCTGCATGGAGCGTCCATCACTGACGTACTCGAGCGCCAGCTCCGCGCGCCACATCTCGGACGTCACGATGGGCGCTTCGCGGTCCGCACCGGCGTCCCGGATCATCTGGCGGCCGGTCTCCAGCCGCAGGAGGCAGCACTCTTTCAAAAGATCGGCAGCGTGCCGCTTCCCCTGGACCAGCTGATCAGCTTCACCCAGCAGAAGGCGACACTCGACCGTCTCGTCGCCCGTGGCCTCGTGCATCTGTGTGGGCTCACGCCATCCGACGCCATGCATGTCCTTGGGCGTCAGGGCCAATGGGATCGCAAGGCGGCCGAACTCGGCATGGCGCTGGCGATCCGACAGAAGGATGGTTCTGGCCAGCCGATCGCGTCATCGCCGGAAGTGCTTGCCCAGTTGATCGTTGATCGCCTGACGCGCCAGTCGGCCGAAGTCATTCTCTCCGCAGCGCTTGCCGAAGATGGCCTTGCCGACATCGAGCCTGCGAAATCGGTGCTGATCGATCGCGCGCTCAAGCGACAGGCGGGTATCGCCCGCTTCAACCTCTCGCTCGACCGGCCATTGATCGGCCTCGGTGCCTCGGCCGGCGTCTACTACCCGGCGATCGCCGAGATGCTGGCTTCCGATGTCGCCGTGCCTGCGGATGCCGATGTGGCCAATGCCGTCGGCGCTGTCGTCGGGCAGGTGCGCAGCAGTGTTTCCGTCACTGTCGGATCGCCGGAGGAGGGGCTTTTCATGATCACCGGCGGCGGCGACAGCGAGCGGGCGACGGATGAAGCCGTTGCCCTGGAAAGGGCGAGGGCAAGGGCGACCGAACTCGCGCGTGCAAGGGCCGAAGCCAGTGGTGCTGTGGATGTCGTGCTGATCATCCGGGAGGAGCTCGATGCACCTGAGATCGAGGGACGCCGCAAGCTCGTGGAAGCGCGGATCACGGCGACGGCCTCGGGTCGCCCCAGGACTGCACGCGGCTGACTTTCGAATTTGGAAACAATATTTCGTATTTATGACGGATTGACTGCTAATCGGTTTCAGCCATGCTGCGTGCCAAAGCCAGTCCAGTAAGAGGAATGACGTCATGACATCTATTGAAGCTCACGGCCTTTCGATCGACAAGCGCCTCTACGATTTCATCGTGACCCAGGCGATCCCGGGAACGCAAGTCGAGGCCGATGCCTTCTTCGCCGGCTTCTCCCGGATCGTTCACGACTTGGCGCCGAAAAACCGCGCCTTGCTCGCCAAGCGGGATGACCTGCAGGCCCAGATTGACGCCTGGTATCGCAAGAACGGCGCGCCCGCCGATCTCGCCGCCTATGAAAGCTTCCTGCGTGAAATCGGCTATCTCCTGCCCGAGGGCCCCGACTTCAAGATCGAGACGGCCAATGTCGATCCGGAGATTTCGTCGATCGCCGGTCCGCAGCTCGTCGTGCCGGTCATGAACGCGCGTTATGCGCTGAATGCCGCCAATGCCCGCTGGGGTTCGCTTTACGACGCGCTTTACGGCACGGATGCAATTTCCGAGGCTGATGGCGCGGACAAGGGCAAGGGCTACAATCCGGTTCGCGGTGGCAAGGTCGTGGCGTGGGCGAAGTCCTTTCTCGACCGGAGCCTGCCGCTCGCCGGCGGCAGCTGGGCTGACGTTACAGGCTTCGACTTTGAAAACGGCGCGCTCTTCGTCGAGACCGCCAGCGGCCGGACAGGCCTTTCCAGTCCCGACCAATATGTCGGCTTCAAGCGTGAGAGCGAAAAGGCATACCGCCTCTATTTCCGCACCAATGGCCTGCACACCCTCGTCTTCGTCGATCCGGACAGCCTGATCGGCAAGGACGACCCCGCCGGCATCGCCGATGTCGGGCTTGAATCGGCACTCACCACCATCATGGACTGCGAGGATTCGGTCGCGGCCGTCGACGCTGAGGACAAGATCGCCGTCTATTCCAACTGGCTCGGCCTGATGAAGGGTGACCTGACGGAGGAAGTTACGAAGGGCGACAAGACCTTCACCCGTTCCCTGAACAATGACCTCGAACTGACCGGCGCTGACGGCGGTGAGGTGACACTGCCGGGCCGATCCCTGATGCTCATCCGCAATGTCGGTCACCTCATGACCAATCCCGCGATCACCGACAGGGACGGCCATGAGGTGCCGGAAGGCATCCTGGATGCCGCGATCACCGCTCTCGTCGCGCTGCATGACATCGGCCCGAATGGCCGCCGGAAGAACTCCCGCGCAGGCTCGATGTATGTCGTGAAGCCGAAGATGCATGGTCCAGAAGAGGTCGCCTTCGCCTGCGAGATCTTCTCCCGCGTCGAAGAACTCGTCGGCATGGCTCCCAACACGATCAAGATGGGGATCATGGACGAGGAGCGCCGCACCACCGTCAATCTCAAGGAGTGCATTCGCGCGGCCGGAGACCGCGTCGTCTTCATCAACACCGGCTTCCTCGATCGCACGGGCGACGAAATTCACACTTCGATGGAAGCGGGCCCGATGATCCGCAAGGGCGACATGAAGCAGGCCGCCTGGATCGCAGCCTATGAAAACTGGAACGTCGATATTGGCCTTGAATGCGGCCTGTCCGGCAATGCCCAGATCGGCAAGGGCATGTGGGCCATGCCGGATCTGATGGCGGCCATGCTGGAGCAGAAGATTGCCCATCCGAAGGCCGGGGCCAACACGGCCTGGGTTCCGTCGCCGACGGCAGCAACGCTGCACGCCACACACTATCACAGCGTCAATGTCGCGGGCGTTCAGGAAAGCTTGAAGTCACGGCCGCGCGCCAAGCTGTCGGATATTCTGTCGGTTCCGGTCGCGACGCGTCCGAACTGGACCCCGGAAGAAATCCAGCGGGAACTCGACAACAATGCCCAGGGTATTCTCGGCTATGTCGTCCGCTGGATCGACCAGGGCGTCGGCTGCTCCAAGGTGCCGGACATCAACAATGTCGGTTTGATGGAGGATCGCGCCACGCTCCGCATCTCCGCCCAGCACATGGCAAACTGGCTGCATCACGGCGTGGTGACGGAAGAACAGGTCGTCGAGACGCTGAAGCGCATGGCGATGGTCGTCGACGACCAGAATGCCACTGACCCGGTCTATGTGCCGATGGCGAAGGATTACGACGGCTCGGTTGCCTTCCAGGCGGCGCTTGACCTCGTGCTGAAGGGCAGGGAGCAACCGAACGGCTACACCGAGCCGGTTCTCCATCGTCGTCGCATCGAACTGAAGGCACAGTCTGCGGCCTGACAGCCGGCCTTTGGCGAAACGAAAAGCCCCGCCGGATCGCTCCGGCGGGGCTTTTCGTATTCTGCGTTGGTGCAGCTTACTGCTGAACCACGACCTTGGAGTTCCGGCCCGGCTTGACGCGGTTGTAGAGGTCGATCACGTCCTGGTTCATCATGCGGATGCAGCCCGATGAAGCAGCCGTTCCGATCGATGCCCATTCCGGCGTGCCGTGCAGGCGGAACAGCGTGTCCTGTCCCTTCTCGTTGAAGAGATACATGGCGCGGGCGCCGAGCGGGTTGCGCAGGCCGGGTTCCATGCCCTTTTCGACATACTTGGCGACTTCGGGCTTCCGTTCCGCCATTTCCTTCGGCGGATGCCAGGTCGGCCAGGCCTGCTTCCAGGCGATATAGGCCTCACCCTGCCAAGCAAAACCCTGCTTGCCGACGCCGATCCCATAACGGACCGCTTTGCCGCGCGGCAGCACGTAATAGAGGAAGCGCTCGCGCGTGTTGACAACGACCGTGCCGGGTTTTTCCTTGGTCGCATAATCGACAATTTGTCGGTGAAACTTCTTGTCGACTTTCTGGATCGGAATCGCCGGCAGGGCATAACCTGCATCCGTTACCGAACCATAGGTGTCGCTGAAGATCTCGACCTTGGTGGTTTCGGCCACTTCGGCCTTGTCGCCGGTCGTCGTTGTGCAGCCCGCGAGGCCTAGGGACATAACCAGGCCAAGCGCGGTCAAGATGTTGCGGAAGCGCATGATAAAGCTCGTGGGTGATGGCTGAGAGACGGTCTTGTGACCATCTTTGATTATGGTTTATTTTGAATTAATCTCGGCGACGCAAGTGCCGTACTTCCGCCGAATGTCTTCGGCGCTGCAAAATGACTCCGCATTGCTTTTTTGCAACAGACTTGAGCGTGCGGAGCGGAGTTGTCCATGACCTTAGTCTCTGTCGCAGTAAACAATCCCTTAATCGACGGGCGGCAGTCGGATCGCGCCATGATGATTCGGCGTGGTGTCCAGATCCTTCTGGCGGAGATGCGTTTTGCCATCCTGCCGGAACTGACGCTCTCCAATGGACGTCGTGCTGACCTGATCGCCCTTTCAGACAAGGGCGAGATCTGGATCGTCGAGATCAAATCCTCGGTCGAGGACTTTCGCGTCGACCGGAAGTGGCCGGATTATCGTCGCTACTGCGACCGATTGTTTTTTGCCACCCACGCCGGTGTGCCTCTCGAGATCTTCCCGGAAGACTGCGGCCTCTTTCTATCGGATGGGTATTCGGGCCACCTGTTGCGGGACGCACCCGAGCACCGCCTTCCGCCTGCAACGCGGAAGTCGGTTACCCTCGATTTTTCGAGGACTGCCGCCCAGAGGCTCATGGCCGCGGAATGGGCGGCCCAGCTCAAGTCTGTCTGATTACTTCGGGGCGCGTTTGGCCAGTATGCGCTGCAGTGTCCGGCGATGCATATTGAGGCGACGAGCTGTCTCGGAGACGTTCCTCTCGCAGCTTTCGTAGACGCGCTGGATATGCTCCCAGCGGATCCGGTCGGCCGACATCGGGTTTTCGGGGATCTCGGCCTTCTCGCCTGGTCGTTGGGTCAGTGCCAGATAGACATCGTCGGCGTCTGCGGGCTTCGCCAGATAGTCGAGCGCCCCGAGTTTGACCGCGGTAACGGCCGTGGCGATATTGCCATAACCTGTCAGCACGATGATCCGTGTGTCGGAACGGCGCTCCCGGATCGCCTCGATGACGTCGAGCCCGGTTCCGTCACCCAACCGCAGATCGACCACGGCATAGGCAGGTGCTGCTTCCTTGACTTTCGCCATGCCCTCAGCGACGGAGCCGGCGAGCTCCACCGTGAAGCCGCGGCTTTCCATGGCGCGCGCCAGGCGACGCAGAAACGGCGCATCGTCATCGACGATCAGCAGCGAAGGGTCAGGGCCGAGATCGTGACTGCCCGCTGCTTGCGTGCCGGCGGCTGGTTTTGCGACCTGTGATGCTGCGTCTGCCATCTTCTCGTTCCTGCGACTGTTCCAAAAACTTCGCTGCCGACCTTATGCGTGCCAAGACCCTACAGGTAAAGTCATAACGACGTGTCCAATTCCATGTATTCACGGGGCCAGATCACCATGACGCGCGCTCCGGACCCTTCCGGGCTGCGATTTTCGAAGCGAAGGCTGGCTCCGGACCGTTCGAGCAGTGTCTTTGCGATAAACAGCCCAAGGCCGAGACCCCCGGCGCGCGTTTCATTCTGCCTGCTTGTAACATAGGGCTCGCCAATTCTTTGCAAGACCCCCGCGGAGAAACCGGCTCCGTCGTCTTCGATCGTGACGGTTACCTCGGCGGCTGTATGCTCCACGCTGACCATGACTTTGGACTTGGCATAATCGACCGCATTCTCGAGCAGGTTGCCGAGACCATAGAGAATGGCGGGATTGCGGGTCCCGACTGGCTCGAGTGCCCGGTCGGACAGCTCGATCAGCTCAACCTTCACCCCGAATTCCCGATGCGGCGCAATGACCTCCTCCATCATCGAGGAGAGCGGCAGCTCGCGCATGTGGGCTTCGCCTTCCGTGGCGAGCGAGGTCAGGCGGCGCAGGATGTCGCGGCAGCGCTCGCTCTGGCTGCGCAGCAGCTGCACATCCTCCCGGTAGCGCTCGTCCTGACCAAGGTCCCGCTCCATCTCCTTGGCTACCACGCTGATCGTTGCCAGCGGTGTACCCAGTTCATGCGCAGCCGCTGCTGCGAGACCATCGAGCTGATGCAAATGCTTTTCCCGCTGCAGGATGAGTTCGGTCGCGGTCAGGGCGTCGGCAAGCAGGGTCGCTTCCTGGGAGACGCGATACGCATAAAAGGCGGCAAAGGCCGTCATCGAGACAATAGAGCTCCACATGCCGAGCTGCAGAAGCGGGTGCACCTCGAGCGTGCGACCCTCGAACCAGGGCAGGGGATAGGGTGTGAACGCAAGCAGGGTGATGAAGGCGAGCGCGGTTACAAAAAGCGCGATCGAGTGACGGCTCGGCTGCGACGCAAAGGAGATGATGACGGGAATGCAGATCAGCGGCGCGAACGGGTTGTTGAGCCCGCCGGTGATGAAGAGCAGCGCACCCATCTGGAAGAGATCGAGCGCAAGCACCGCAAAGGCTGCCGCCGGCTCCAGGCGGTAGGTGGGCGGGAAGGCCACCGACATCAACGAATTGGCCGCAGCCAGTGCGGCGATCAGCCCCAGACATGTCACGAGCGGCAGGGGAAATTCGAACCAGAGCGCCACGACCAGAATGGTCAGCAATTGCCCCGCCACGGCCACCCAGCGGAGCTTCACCAGGGTTTCGAGACGCAGGCGCCGGCTGCTCGGACCGAATTTGGCTGCCAGATCCATGGTCATCACTATTCCCTGTTCTGCCGCGCCATCAGGTTCCGCGGGGTTTCGCTCGTGTCGTGGGATCTGCCGCAGCAGGGTCCTCTGGCCAGGGATGCTTCGGATAGCGACCACGCATGTCGGCGCGCACATCCTTCCACGATCCGGTCCAGAACCCCGGAAGATCCCGTGTTGTCTGAATGGGTCGATGGGCGGGCGAGGTCAACTCCAGAAGCAGTGGCAATTTGCCGCCGCCGATCGTGGGGTGCGTCTTCAACCCGAAAAGCTCCTGCACCCGGATCTGCAGGACAGGCTCATCGCCCTCGTAGCGGATCGGATGGGATTGTCCGGTCGGCGCGGTGAAATGCGTCGGGACGAGCCGGTCGAGCTCCCGCTGCGATCCTCCAGGGACCAGCGCCATCAGTCCGTCATGCAGGCTGCCGGCACCGATCTCCTGAAAGCTCGTCACGCCCGACTGGAAGGGCACGAACCAGTCGTCCAGCCTCGCGATGAGACCGTTATCGCTGGTATCCGGCCATGGCTCGCCGAGGCTTCGGTAAAGAAAGCCGAGCCTCTGTCGCAACTGAGCCGCCGCCTTCGAGAAGGGCAGGGCGGCGACACCCAGAAGGCGGACCCCTTCGGCAAGTGCTCTGGCAGCATTGTCTCCCTTTGGCTTCGGCAGGGGTTGTTCGTCGAAGATGATCGCCCCCAACCGTGTCACCCGTCTCGCCCGCACCTGGCGGCTCGCCGTATCGAAGCCGCTTTCCTCCGACGTCGTGATAGCCTTGGGGAGAAGTGTCTCGATGTCGCCGTGTGAGGTTTCCGCTGCTGCGAGCACACGCCCCTGCGCCGCCTTGCCGGTCAGATCGGCGATGACAAGCAGCTCTGCCCCCGCAAGACGCTCGGAAGCGTGGATCTCCGCGCCCCGGCCATTGGCCATCACGAACCGGCCACGCCCGCCCCGTTGGCGGGCGATCCTGTCCGGGAAAGCATGGATGAGTAGACCCCCGGCGGAGACAGGTGCATCGGCATCATCCCGGTGCTTGAGACCGGAAGATAGCCGTTGCGCAAGGTTGCGGGCGTTGCGGGCCCGCTCGCCGCGATCCCGGCGGAACTGCCTCAGTCGCTCATCGAGATCGAGATCATTGCCGCCCAGTCCTTGTTCGGTGAGGAGAACCGCCAGCTCTGCGGCGGCCCGGGCGTTTCCATGCTCTGACGCGCCAAGCACCATGGCAGACAGCCGGGGTGGCAGTCCGAAATCCCGCATGCGTCGCCCCTTGGCGGTCAACTGCAGCTTTTCGTCGAGCGCCCCGAGCCCGATCAGCAACTGGCGCGCCTCCTTGAGGGCAGCCTCAGGCGGCATGTCGATGAGAAGGAGCTGGCCTGGATCCGCAACGCCCCAATGGGCAAGGTCCAGCGCAAGACCGGAAAGGTCGCTCGACAGGATTTCCGGTGGCGTGAAGGCGGGAAGGGCTGCTGTCTGTCCAGCATGCCAGAGCCGGATCGCAATCCCCGGTTCCGTTCGCCCCGCGCGACCGGCCCGCTGGTCGGCGGAAGCTCGGGACACCCGGACCGTTTCGAGACGTGTGATCCCTGTCGATGCTTCAAACACGGGAAGCCGCTGCAACCCGCTGTCGATGACCACGCGCACACCGTCGATGGTGATCGAGGTCTCCGCGATCGATGTCGACAGCACGACCTTGCGTTTGCCCGGTGCCGCCGGACGGATCGCCGCGTCCTGGTCCGCCTGGCTCAGCACGCCATAGAGAGGTGTGATGACGACATCCTGCCCGATCCTGTTTTCAAGCCGCTCGACTGTCCGCCGGATCTCCGCCTGTCCCGGCAGAAAGACGAGGATCGATCCCGTCTCGTCCGACAGAGTCTTCAAAATGGTCGCGGTGACCGCATCTTCAATCCGCTCGTCGCCCGAGCGGTCCCGGTGGCGGATCTCGACCGGAAAGCTTCGCCCCTCACTGATGATGACAGGTGGATCTTCAAGCAACTGCCCGATGCGCTCGATATCCAGTGTTGCCGACATCACGACGATCCGCAGATCCGGCCTGAGCGCCGATTGGGCATCGAGCGCCAGCGCCAGTCCGAGATCGGCGTCCAGCGACCGTTCGTGGAACTCGTCGAACAGGACGGCAGACACACCGGTCAATTCCGGGTCGTCGAGGATCATGCGCACGAAGACGCCTTCCGTGACCACCTCGATGCGCGTCCGGCCACTGATCCGGTTGTCCAGCCGCATCCTGTATCCAACGGTTTCGCCGACGGCTTCGTCGAGCAGCCCGGCCATGCGGGACGCGGCCGCCCGTGCGGCGAGTCGCCGAGGCTCCAGCAGGATGATCCGGCCGTTGCCACGCCAGGGCTGGCCAAGCAGATGCAAGGGAACGATCGTCGTCTTGCCGGCGCCGGGGGGCGCCGACAGCACCGCCCGGTTGCCCTGCGCGAGAGCCATGCCGAGCTGGTCGAGACGATCGCTGATCGGAAGAAGCGGAAGCGAAGGTGTCACGAAGCTGCACTGTCCTGGCTGGCGGTCTCGTAAGCGAGGATCGCGCCGGCAAGATCCTCGAGCGCCGCGCCCACGGATTTAAACAAAGTGATGTCCTCGCCGCTCCGGCGCCCACCATGACCCTTGACCAGCTCCGCCAGTTCCCCCTGGACATGATCTCGGGAGATAGCGCCGGAAGCGATCGGTTGCAGGATATCGCCGGCTTCGGCAAAGGCACCGGCGCGTGTATCGACAAAGACGCGGGCCCGACGAACGGCCTCGTCATCGCTCTCGCGCATGTCTTTGGTGAAGGCGCCGATCAGGTCGAGATGGCTGCCAGGCTTCAACCACTCCCCCCGGATCAGCGGCGCACGCGACAGGGTCGCGCAGGAGATGATGTCGGCCTGGCGGGCCGCACTTTCCAGATCGGCGGCAACCTCGACGGCAAAGCCGAGCGCCCGGGCCTCGTCGGCCGCGCGCTCCGCTTTCTGCCGATCCCGCCCCCAGACCGAGATCGCCCGAATGGGTCGCACGCGGCTATGCGCTTCAATGAGATTGACGCTGAGCCGACCTGTCCCAACGACAAGCAGTCGGGACGCATCCTCGCGCGCCAAATGGCGTGCAGCGAGCGCCGAGGCAGCGGCCGTGCGCCGCGCCGTCAGTTCGCCGCCGTCGATCAGCGCAAGCAGTTCACCGGTCTTCCCGGAGGAGAGGAGATAGCTGCCGTGGATCGCAGGCAGTGATCGCAGATGATTGTCCGGGAAAACCGAAACCAGTTTCACGCCTATATAGTGTCCGGGTTGCCAGGCCGGCATCAGGAGCAGCGTCGCATCGGCTTCTCCGGTCACATCCACCGCATGATGGTGCCGGACTGGCATGACGCAGTCTCCCTGGAACATGGCGTCGAGTGCGGCAATGAGCGCGCTCCATTCAAGGCAATGGCTGGTCTGGTTTTGATCAAGGATAAGCATGCGAGCAGAACTCCGGGATGGGGATGTCAGACACTAGCAAGGCAAGACAGGCTTGCAAACGCATGGAGAGGGTCTGAAGCCGGGCAGGGGACCGCCAGACAACTATGGATTCCTGCTCAAATGGTGTCACTTGCCACCAACGATCCGCATCAACGGAAAAAAACATAATACATTCAATAGCATGTCGATTTTTTGCACTTTTGTGAAAACCGGCTGTTGACGGTTTGTGGGAGTGGCCGTATAAGCCGCTTCACCGAACGAGAGGCGGCGCCGAA